>DASTUJ010000216.1 GCA_035759705.1 Actinomycetota bacterium
CAAACCTCCCGGCGGCCGCCGGCGGTGGGCGCCGCAGCCGGGATTCTCCTGGACACCAGCGACGGGTCGATCCTGTGGGAGAAGAACTCCCGGGCCCGGCGGGCGATCGCCAGTACCACCAAGATCATGACTGCGCTGGTCGTTCTGGAAAACGCCGAGCCTGAGGAGATGGTGACCGCCTCCGCCCGGGCCGAGGCGGTAGGAGCGACCGACCCCCTGGTCACCGAGCTGGAGCTCGTGCGGGGGGAGAAGCTCACCGTGGAGCACCTGCTGTACGGCCTGCTGCTGCCGTCCGGGAGCGACGCAGCCGTGGCGCTGGCGGAGCACGTCGGGGGCAGCGTAGAGGGATTCGCCGGAATGATGAACGAGCGGGCCCGCAAGGCGGGCGCCCTCGAATCAAACTTCACAAACCCGGACGGCCTGGACGACCCGGCTGCCTACTCCACCGCGTTCGACCTTGCCCAGATCACCCGGGCCGCCATGGGAAACACCGAGTTCCGGAAGATCGTGGCCACGCCTCGCTTTACGATCCCGCGTGCCGGGGGGCCGCCCCGAGACCTGGTGAACCGCAACGAGCTGTTGGGCCGCCTCGAAGGCGCCAGCGGAGTGAAGACCGGCAACACACGTACCGCCGGGCGATCGCTGGTCGCATCGGCCATCCGGGACAAAGAGGAGAGGATCTCGGTCATCCTCGGAAGCCCCGATCCGTTCGCCGAGTCGTCCGCAGTGCTCAACTTCGGGTTCAACGCCTTCAAAAGGTACGAGATTGTCGGAGCGGACAGGACGTGGGGACAGGTAACCTACGGGGACGGAACAACGGTGAAGTTGATGGCCGCCCAGGAGGTCAGTGTGCTGTTGGGAGACACCACGCAGGCGCCGCGGATGCGCTACCGGCCGGCGCAGTCCGACCTGATCGTCGAGGTCCCCGGGGGCCTGACCATTCCCGTGAAACAGACCTGTCCCGGATCGGACCTGCCCTGTGAGCGGCCGGAACGGCATCGCAGCCCGCTGGCGGCGTTGATATCGCTCTTCGCCCCCCTCCTGATCGCCCTCCGGTGAACCCGTGGGGGCCATGGCTCTAGCGGAGGTCCGTTACTCGGCGGAGGAGATCGCCGCCAAGGTCGCCCAGTTGGCCCGTCAGATCGACGAGGACCTCCACGGCGAGCGGCCCGTGCTGGTGGCGGTCCTGAAGGGCTCGCTGATCTTCATGGCCGACCTGTCACGCCAGTTGGGGCTGGCCGACATCGACTTCATGATCGTCTCGGAGTTCGAGGGCAGCGCCCCCCGCACCGGGGTGGTCCGGATCATCAAGGACCTGGAGACTCCGCTGCAGGAACGTCACGTGATCGTGGTGGAGACGGTCGTGGACACCGGCCTGACGCTGTCGTTCCTCCTGCGCAACCTCCAGGCCCGCGGGCCGAAGTCGGTGAAGGTCTGCGCGCTGATCAACAAGCCGGTGCGCCGGATCGCCCAGCCGCCGCTGGACTACGTCGGGTTCGAGACCCCGGAGTACCTGGTCGGTTACGGGCTGGATTTCCGCCGCCGCTACCGCAACCTGCCCTATCTGGTGGGCGTCAGGGACGTTGCGGCCCTGGCTGCAAAACCGGACGCGCTTTGGGGAATCCTCGGCAGGGGAAAAGAGCTAGATAATTGAATCTTGGCCTATGCTACGCTGACTCAAAAGTAAGGTGGGAGGCATTTTGATCGAGCTCAACCTCGTTGGTGTTCGGGTCGAACTTCCGACCAATCAGCCGATCGTGCTCCTCAAAGAGCGCGACGGCGAGCGGTACCTGCCGATCTGGATCGGCGCCGTCGAAGCCACTGCCATCGCCTTTGCCCTCCAGGGCGTCCAGACTCAACGTCCCATGACCCACGACCTGCTCAAATCCATCCTGGAGGAGGTCGGCGTCGCGGTCGACATGATCTCCATCGTCGAGCTGCGTGAGGGCACCTTCTACTCATCCATCCGCCTCAGCCGAAACGGCAGCACCTACGAGATCTCCAGCAGGCCCTCGGACGCCATAGCGCTGGCGGTCCGGACGGGAGTCCCCATTTTTGCCGCGGAGGAAGTGGTGGAGGAGGCAAGCATCACCATTCGGGATGACGAGGAGGAGAGTGAGGTCGAAAAATTCCGGGCCTTCCTTGAAGAGGTCTCGCCGGAGGATTTCGGCGCCTGAAACCTTCGATAGGGAAAACCTTCAACCTTTCGACCGTCAGTCAGGCACAACTCTAAACGTAAGCTTGAGGTGCTACGGGCGCCGATAAGCTTGACCCCCCAAATTCATCCCTATAGCGTGACGCCCAGGTAATTACATCGAAGGGAGTTGTGCAGGTGGAGCTGGATTCGGGCGAGGGCTTTCGAGGGCCCCAGGTTTGCAAGATCGTCGGCATCACCTACCGCCAGCTCGACTACTGGGCACGCACCAAGCTCGTTCCCCCCAGCCTGCGCCCCGCCGAGGGCTCCGGCTCGCAGCGGCTCTACTCCTTCGCCGACCTGGTCGACCTTAAGCTGATCAAGAACCTCCTCGACACCGGCGTCAGCCTGCAGCGGGTCCGTGAGGCGATCTCGTACCTCCACGAGCTCGGGCACGACCCCAGCGGCGTGACAATCGTCAGCGACGGCCACTCGGTTTACGCCCTCAAGTCCCCCGAGGAGGTTTACGACCTTCTCCTCGGCGGCCAGGGAGTCTTCGGCATTGCGGTCGACCCGGTGATGAAGGAGCTCGAAGGTTCGGTTTCCGCTCTTCGTGCCAGGGGCCAGGTCACAGCCCCCGCCGAGGGCGACAACGTCGAGCACCTTGACCTTCACCGGGCGGCGCAAGGGGAGGACTAGCCTCATCCCGGAGCCCGTCGACCCCCCCGAAGCCGAGCACGACACCCCTTTACCCAGCGAAACGGTCAATTTCGCTCACAACTCCGAGCGGCAGTTCGCCAAACTTCTGGACTTCTACCAGATCGAGTGGGAGTACGAACCCCGCTCATTCGACATAGGCTGGGACCGCGAGGGCGTGCCGAATCAGCGTTTCCGCCCCGACTTTTATCTGCCCCAGTACGACACATACATCGAGATCACAACTCTGAACCAGAAGCTTGTGACCAAGAAGAACCGAAAGGTGCGTCTTTTGCGAGAGCTGTACCCGGATGTGAAATGCAAGATCTTCTACCAGCGTGACTACCTGGACCTGCTGATCAAGTACGGCCTGGAGCGCCCGAGCCAGGACTCGTCCCCCCGCTCCGACCAGACCCCGCCGCCCTCCGGCCTCGGCGACCTGCTTGGCTCCGAGCCCCAGGCGCAGTCCAAGTGACGAGGGAGTCTCCGCTGAAGGCGGAGCATCTCGCTGCCGGCGCCAAGCTGGTCGACTTCGGCGGCTGGAACATGCCGCTGGTCTACCCCTCCGGGACGGTGTCCGAGCACAAGACCGTGCGGGAGTCGGTGGGCCTGTTCGACGTCACCCACCTGGGCAAGGTCACGGTCGACGGCCCCGACGCCGAGGCGGTCCTCGACCGCCTCCTGCCGGGCAAGGTCGCCAAGATGAAGCCGAACAAGGCGGGCTACAACCTGGTGCTGACCCCCGACGGGGGAGTGATCGACGACATCTTCATCTACAAGACCGACCCGACGAAGTTCATCGTCGTGCCCAACGCCGCCAACACCGATGCGTTCCTGGAGTTCCTCAACGCCGGCATCACCTCGGAGGACGACGTCACCGTTGCCGACGCACGCGGGCGCTGGGGCATTCTGGCGCTGACCGGCCCGAAGGCCCGGGAGGTGCTGTTTCCGATCCTGCCGGAGGCCGAGGGGCTGAAGATGCACGATTTCGCCACCCTGTCGCTCAAGGGGACCGAGGTGATCGTCGCCCGAACCGGCTACACCGGAGAGGTGACCTTCGAGTTCCTCCCCGCCTGGGACGACTCTGTAGCAGTGTGGAACCTGCTCCTGGAAGCCGGTGCGCCGGCCGGCATCAAGCCGTGCGGGCTCGGCGCCCGGGACACCCTCCGGCTGGAGATGGGCTACCCGCTCCACGGCCACGAGCTGTCCGTCGACATCAACCCGATCGAGGCCGGCTGCAACTGGGTGATCGACTGGGAGAAGGATTTTGTCGGCAAGCCGGCGCTGGAGAGGGTCAAGGAGGCCGGTGTAAGCCGCAAGCTGGTCGGCCTGCTGGCGGGCGAAGGACGCATTCCACGTATGGGGCATCAGGTATTCTTGGGGGACACGCCCGTCGGAGAGGTGACGAGCGGTAACTTTTCCCCAACCCTGGGCGCCGGCATCGCCCTGGCATTCGTGTCAGCAGAGCTGTCGGAGCTGGGTACCCAGCTGGAGATCGACATCCGGGGCAAACGCCTTGGTGTCCAGGTGGTGAAACCGCCCTTCAAGACCGGCTAGACCCGCTACACGACAAGCGACGAAGTGGAGTGACGTGGATTACACCCCCCATACCCAAACCGACATTGCCGAGATGCTCGGCGTCATAGGCGTCGACACCATCGAGGACCTGTTCGAGCCCATCCCGCAGAACCTCCGGCTGGGCCGCCGCCTGCAGCTGGGCGACCCGAAGAGCGAAAGTGAGGTCTACGACCAGCTTTACAGTCTGGCCGCGCTCAACACCGCCACCGACCGGCTGACCTGCTTCGCCGGCGGGGGGGCCTACGACCACTACATCCCGGCCGCCGTCAGGGCGTGCGCAGGCCGCAGCGAGTTCATGACCTCCTATACGCCCTACCAGCCGGAGCTGTCGCAGGGAGTTCTGGGAGCGGTCTTCGACTTCCAGAGCATGATCTGCGAGCTGACCGGCATGGAGATCGCCGGGTCCGGCCTCTACGACGGGGCGGCCGCAGTGAACGAGGCGGTTCACCTGGCGTCGGCCGCCACCGGGCGCCACAGGGTGGTCGTAAGCCGGGCGATCAACCCCAACTACCGCAAGGTGCTCGACTCGCTGGGCGCCAGCCTGGAGTACGAGTTCGTCACCGCCCCCTGCGAAAACGGAACGACCGAGCTCGGCGACCTGGAGGGCGCTGCTGCGGTCGTGATCAGCCAGCCGAACTTCTTCGGGTGCCTCGAGGACGTCCAGGCCGCAGCCGACAAAGCCCACGCCGCCGGCGCCCTGCTGATCGTCCACTTCGACCCGCTTTCGGTCGGGCTGTTGGAGAGCCCGGGAGCCCTCGGC
This sequence comes from Actinomycetota bacterium, assembly GCA_035759705.1. Lineage (NCBI taxonomy): Bacteria > Bacillati > Actinomycetota > Actinomycetota bacterium. Next base: position 5,169 of record DASTUJ010000216.1, read on the forward strand.
GCCGACGTGGTCGTGGGGGAGGGGCAGTGCCTCGGCAACGACCTCAACTACGGCGGGCCGTACCTCGGGATATTCGCCACCCGCCTGGCCCACGCCCGCAGGATGCCCGGCCGCATCGTCGGCGCCACCGTCGACGTCCACGGCAAGCCCGGATACGTCCTCACCCTTCAGACCCGGGAGCAGCACATCCGGCGGGAGAAGGCCACCTCCAACGTCTGCACCGACCAGACCCTGATGGCGGTGACCGCCTCGGTCTACCTGTCGTGGCTGGGCCCGGAAGGGATCAAGGAGTTGGGGGAGCGGTGCGTGAGCCTGACCCACCTGGCCGCCGACCTGGCCGGTGAGCTTCCGGGATGCCGGGTGCGCTTCGAGTCGCCCTTCTTCCGGGAGTTCGTCCTCGAGGTCCCGGGCAGTGCCAGGGAGGCGCTGTCGAAGCTGGCAGCCGCCGGCTACCTGGCCGGACCGAGTCTCGAGATGTTCCCCGGCATGGAGAACTGCCTGCTGGTGGCGGCAACCGAGCGGCGGACCGTTGCCCAGGTAGAACAGATGGTCAAGTCGCTAGGGCAGGTGATCGCATGAGCCAGAACCCGAGTCCCGCAATAGAGGAAGGGTCGATCTACGACCTGTCGGTCCCCGGGCGACGGGCGTCCACGGTCCCGACCCCTGATGCCGGCGTCCCCACGGCTGCCGACGTGCTCCCGGCCGGGATGCTCCGCTCCGAGAGCCCGCACCTCCCCGAGGTCTCCGAGCTGGATTTGGTGCGCCACTACACGAACCTCTCCCGCAAGAACTGGTCGATCGAGGTCGGGGCTTACCCGCTGGGCTCGTGCACGATGAAGTACAACCCGAAGATCCACGAGCAGACCGCCGCGCTCCCCGGCTTCAGCCGCCTGCACCCGTGGCAGCCGGCCGAGCAGGCGCAGGGCGCCCTGGCGCTGATCTGGGAGATGGAGCAGCTCCTGGTCGAGATCACCGGCATGGCGCGCGCCTCGTTCCAACCGGCGGCCGGAGCGGCGGGGGAGCTGACCGGACTTCTGGTCGTTCGCGCCTACCACAAAGCCCAGGGCGGCACGCCCCGGGACACGGTCCTCATCCCGGACTCCGCCCACGGCACCAACCCGGCTACGGTTCGGCTGGCCGGCTACAAGGTCAAGCAGATCCCCACCGACAGCCGCGGCCTGGTCGACATCGAGACCGTGCGAAACGCTATGGACGACAACGTCGCCGGCCTCATGCTCACCAACCCGAACACGCTCGGCTTGTTCGAGCAGGAGATCGAGGAGATCGCTAAGGCGGTTCACTCCAAGGGGGGGCTGCTCTACTACGACGGCGCCAACTTGAACGCCATCGTCGGCATCGTCCGGCCGGGGGACATGGGCTTCGACGTCGTGCACATCAACATGCACAAGACCTTTACCACCCCGCACGGTGGCGGCGGCCCGGGTTCCGGCCCGGTGGCGGTCAGCAGCCGCCTGGCGCCGTTCCTGCCGAGCCCGACCCCGGGCTTCGATGCCGAGACCGGCAAGTACTTCTGGGAAGAACTGCCGCAGTCGATCGGGCGGGTCCACGGCTTCTACGGCAACTTCGGCATGGTGGTCCGGGCGTACACCTACCTGATCTCGCTGGGCGCCGACGGCCTGCACAACCTCTCCGAGCGGGCGGTCCTGAACGCCAACTACCTGCGGACCCGCCTGGAAGGCACCTACCAGACCGCGCACCCCGGCCTGTGCATGCACGAGTTCGTGCTGACCGCGAAGAAGTTCCGCAAGGAGTACGGCGTCCGGGCGATGGACATCGCCAAGCGGCTGATCGACAAGGGCTTCCACCCTCCCACCGTGTACTTCCCCCTGGTGGTGGAGGAGGCGATGATGATCGAGCCGACCGAAACCGAGTCCAAGCAGACCCTAGATGCGCTGGCCGAGGCGTTTCTGGAGATCGCGGCCGAGGCAGCCTCCGACCCGGACGTCCTCCACGACGCGCCGGTAAGAAGCCCCGTCGGACGCCTTGACGAGGCCCGTGCGGTGCGCCAGCTCCAGACCCGCTGGAAACCTGCCGAGTCCGGCTCGTGACAGTCTCGGGCAAGGCAGGCAGGCAGCCGGAGGTGACCAACCTGCTCTGGGTGCTCCGGCTGCTCATGGCCGTGCACGTCCTGCTTGCCCTGGCTCAGGCGGTCTTCGCCGGGACGTATCTCGATGGCGACGGTGGGGCCCTTCGCTTGCACCAGCTGACCGGCACCTCGGTCATCATCGCGATCTCCGTCCTGCAGGTGGTCGTCGCGGTGTTGTGCTGGCGGCGCCATCAGCACTCGGCCTGGCTGGCGCTTGGCAGCGCAGGACTATTTGTGGCAGAGGTGGCGCAGATCGGCCTGGGGTTCACCGACATGCTGGCACTCCACGTCCCGCTCGGCGCCTGCATCCTGGCGGCAGCCGTCACGTTGCTCTTTGCCTCTCTTAAACACTTCGGCCCTCCGTCGGGCCGCCGGGGACTGCCCAAACAGGCTTGACGGCCCCTCGGGACTGGGACGCCGAAGCCTACGAGAGCCTCGCCGAGCCCCAGGATGCGTGGGGGCTGAGGATCCTCGGCCTGCTGGACCTAGCCGGCGACGAAACCGTGCTCGAGGCCGGCTGCGGCACGGGACGGGACACCGCCCGCTTGCTGGAACGCCTGCCTAACGGGCGGGTCATCGCCCTCGACGGCTCGGCCCGCATGCTCGAGCGCCTCAAGACCCGGCTTGCCGGCCGGATGGATCGGGTCGAGGTGGTTCAAGCCGACCTCGCCCAACCCCTGCCCTTGAACCAGCCGGTCGACGTGGTGTTTAGTGTCGCGGCCTTCCACTGGGTCCAGGATCACGCCGCACTCTTCAGGAACCTTGCCGCTGTGATGCGGCCGGGCGCCCGGCTTGTCGCCGACTGCGGCGGAAGGGGCAACATCGCCCGGGTGTCGGCGGCGGTTGAAAAGGTGACCGGCGTCCCCGCAGAACCGGGCATCTGGAACTTCTCGGAGCCGCTAACAGTGAGGTCGAGACTTGCCGATGCCGGCTTTACAGACATTCAAGTTGAACTTCAGGGTGATGATATTCGACTGGCGGACCGGCGACTCCTGGAGCGCTTTTTGACCTCAGTGGTTCTCGGCTCGCACCTCGAATCGATGCCGGAAGGGGAGCGGGGGAGGTTCGTCGAACGCGTCGCCGATCACCTCCCCGAGGGTGAGATCGACTACGTCCGTCTTACCATCTCGGCCGTTCGGGCGGGTTGAACCGCGCCGGTTAAGGGTACCCGCACAATCTCAGCGGTATTTCAGTAACTGTCGTAGACACAAATTAACTTAAGTTGACTGTTTGAGGCTGGTAAGAACCGACCGCGGAGAGTAATGTTCCGGTATCGAATGACTTGAGTGCGAGGGTTGGTCTGACTAAATTCCCGCGTTTGATATCGTCCGACGCACCCGGCAGGGATTACCTGCTGCCCGGTTCACAAGCCCCGGACCGGATGGTTGCTCTTTTTGCGCGTACTTAATTGACGGAGGTAGGCATCATGAGTGGCGGTAAGGGCTGGAAATTCCCCGGCCGGAAGTCGGAGCTGTCAGGCGGAGTAGCCAGCCTGCTAACGGCCCGAACCCCCCGGCAGAAACTGGCGCTGGCGGCCGCATTCACGCTGCTGGTCGTGCTGATCATTCCCATCAACGACGCGCTTGCAGGAGTCGGCGGTTCCACCACTCCCGACATGCCCACGACAGTCACGGTCGGGGACACCTTCCCCTCGTCCCTAACCATCGTCAACAACTCGAACGGCGCCGAAGCGGTCGGAACGGTGACCGCGTCGCAGATCCGTTTGGTACCCTCCTGCTCCACTGTCGGAGACCCGACGTGTACCGCCCCCGGATCGATAGCCGACCCCGGCACCTTTACGCTTAACGGGCCCTTCGTGGGCCGAGCCGGGACCGGGTGCGCCGGCCAAACCTTCAACGCCGTGCTGGTCAACCCGGCAACCGGCCAGGTCGAGTTCGTTCCGACCGTCGGATCGGTCGTGCTGCAGCAGCCCTCGATCGGCGACGATCTGGACACCTGCGCCATCGACTACACGATCACCGTCAACAAGGTTCCCAACCACGACGCTTTCCCCGCAGTGCCGGGTGTCCAGACGGCAACCAACGCCAGCGCGGTGTTCGTCCACCAGCCGAGCGGCCAGATTGGATCGGGCACCGGCAGCGACGTCACCACGGTTCTTCAGGCAACCCCGGCCATCGTGACCCAGGTCTCGGCAGCCGGAGTTCAAAACGGGACATCGTTTACCGACACGGCGACCCTGTCCGGCCTGGTCAACCCGGTCCAGGGACCGGGAGCGGGATCGGTGACCTACAGCGTGTTCGGCCCGAACGACCCGACCTGTGCCGGCCCCGACCTGTACACCGGGGCCGACGACATCGTCACCGGCAACGGGGACTACACCTCCGACCCCTTCCTACCCCCCGGCCCCGGCACCTACTTCTGGGTCGTCAGCTACACCGGCGACCTGAACAACGCACCGGTTACCTCACCCTGCGGGGCTCCGAACGAGAACGTCCGGGTCATCGACATCGACATCGACAAGACGGTTACCCCGGCGAGCCAGCCGGCGCCGACCGGCACCTTCACCTACTCGGTGGTCGTCACCAACCCGACGCCGTTCCCGCTCACGATCAACACCCTCACCGATGACGTGTACGGCAACATCGGCACCGAGGCGATCGAGCCCGGTGACCCGGTGATCACCGGCAACACCTGTGACGACCTGATCGGCGACGTCATCCCGCCGAACAGCAGCACTGCGCCCTGCACCTTCGTCGGCACGTTCACCGGGCTGCCGGGCGACACCGAGACCGACATAGCTACCGTCGTGGTAACCGACGCGGTAACCGGCGCAACCGCCACCGCGAGCGACGACGCGTTGGTCACGCTGACCACCCCGCCTCCTCCGGCCATCGCCGTGGACAAGACGGCGGCGCCGCCGCAGCAGCTGGTCCCGGGCGGGGACTTCACCTTCACCGTCGTGGTGACCAACACCGGGCCGATCCCGATCGACATCACCAGCCTTGACGACGACATCTACGGCAACATCGGCACCGAGGCCATCGAGCCCGGTGATGTGGCGATCACCAACAACACCTGCGACGACCTGATCGGCGACAACCTGGCGCCGGGGGCGAGCTCGGCACCGTGTTCGTTCACCGGGCCGTTCAACAGCGCGGTGGCTGCCAGCCAGACCGACATAGTCACCGTGGTCGGAACCGACTTCATCGGCCGGACCGCCACCGACTCCGACGACGCAACCGTCAGCCTGATCCTCCCGGCGCCGCCGCAGATAGCAGTCGACAAGACCGCTTCTCCGCTGGTTCGTGAAGCACCGGGTGGAGACTTCACCTTCACCGTCGTGGTCAACAACCCCGGCGCGATCCCGGTCACCATCACCAGCCTTGACGACGACATCTACGGCAACATCGGCACCGAGGCCATCGAGGCCGGCGATGTGGCGATCACCAGCAACACCTGTGACGACCTGATCGGCGATGTCCTGGCGCCGGGGGCGACCTCTGCCCCGTGTTCGTTCACCGGTCCCTTCAATGGGGCGGCCGGGGCCAGCCAGACCGACGTGGTCACCGTGATTGGAACCGACGACTTCGGCCGGACGGTCACCGACACCGACGACGCAGTCGTATCTCTGATCGCACCTCCGCCTCCGCAGATCCTGGTCGACAAGACCGTGACTCCGGCGAGCCTCCCGGTTCCCGGCGGCGACTTCACCTTCAACGTCGTGGTGACGAACACCGGGGTAAGGCCGCTTGTCATCACCTCGTTGACGGACGACATCTACGGCAACATCGGAGCACCGTCGGCCACCAGCACGTGTGACGACCTGATCGGCGACACCCTGGCTCCGGCAGCCAGCGCCTCCTGTAGCTTCACGGGGGCGTTCAACAACGCAACGCCGGCCAGCCAGACAGACATCGTCACCGTGGTCGGCACCGACACTGCGGGGACGACCGTCACCGACACCGACGACGCCGTCGTCACTCTGTTCACCCCGACCGCACCGCAGATCGACCTGATCAAGACGGCGACGCCGCTCACCCGGTTCGTTCCGGGCGGCGACTTCACCTTCGACGTGACCGTGACCAACCCAGGCACCATCCCGGTCACCATCACGTCACTGGTCGACGACGTCTACGGCAACATCGGCGGCGCTGCGTTCAACGGCACGTGTGACGACCTGATCGGCGACACCCTGGCTCCGGGGGCCAGCGCCTCCTGTAGCTTCGTGGGGCCGTTCAACAACGCCACCCCCGCCAGCCAGACCGACGTCGTCACAGTCACCGGAACCGGAAACGGCCAGACGGTTACTGCAGACGACGACGCCACTGTGGCGCTCGTGCCGCTGCCGCCTCTTTCGGTAGTGGTCGACAAGACCGCCTCACCGCTCAGCAGGCCGGTTCCCGGCGGTGACTTCACCTTCACGGTGATCGTCAGCAACCCGGGCACCGTGCCCCTGACCATCACCTCACTGACCGACAACATCTACGGTGACATCGGCGCACCGTCGGCCACGAGCACCTGCGACGACCTGATCGGAACGGTCCTGGCGCCGGGGGCGAACAGCGCTCCCTGCAGCTTCACCCGTCCGTTCACCGGCGTTGCCGGAGCCTCGCAGACCGACATCGTCACGGTTATCGGAACCGACTCGTTCGGCCAGACGGCAACCGACAGCGACGACGCAACGGTCACCCTCACCCCGAGGCCGGCTCCGCTGGTCCAGGTGGACAAGACCGTTACGCCCGGCACCAGGGTCGAGCCCGGTGGAGACTTCACGTTCTCCGTCGTGGTCAGCAACCCGAGCACGGTTCCTATCGTCATCACGTCGCTGGTCGACAACGTGTACGGCAACCTCGCCACCAGGGGAGAGCCGAACACCTGTGACGACCTGATCGGTGACACGGTGGCGCCGGGGGCGAGCACCGCTCCCTGCACCTTCACCGTCACCTTCACCGGCGTGGCCGGAGACACCGAAACGGACATCGTGACGGTGATCGCGGTCGACGAGATCGGCCAGACGGTGACGGACAACGATGACGCAGTCATCACCCTGACCCCGAGGCCGCCCGGCCCGCTGTCCATCGAGCTGGACAAGACGGCCACCCCGGGCACGATGCCCGAGCCCGGTGGAACCTTCACGTTCAACGTGGTGGTCACCAACACCAGCAACGTACCGCTGACCATCACAACGCTCACCGACGACATCTACGGCAACCTGGGCACCCGCTCGGGGGTCAACTCATGCGACGACCTGATCGGAGATGTCCTTGCTCCGGGAGGGAGTGCCTCCTGCAGCTTCGAGGGGACGTTCACCGGCAACGCGGGGGACAGCCAGACCGACGTGGTCACGGTCACCGGACGGGACGAAACCGGACGGACGGTCGACGACGACGACGACGCCGAGGTCGAGCTGACCGACGTGCTGCCTCGAATCGAGGTAGTCAAGACGGCCACCCCGCTCGAGCGGACGGCTCCCGGTGGATCCTTCACCTTCCACGTGGAGGTGAAGAACCCGGGTACCGAGCCGATCATCCTGACCGAGCTGACCGACGACATCTACGGCGACCTCAACGGCAAGGGGACCTGCGACACCGGAGGCACCATCGCCGCCGGGGGCACCTACACCTGCGAGTTCACGGCAGAGTTCACCGGGACTGCGGGACAGACGCAGACCGACGTCGTCACCGGCAAGGGTGAGGACGACGAAGGCAACGAGGTAACCGACAACGACGACGCCATCGTGAAGCTCACGCCTCCGCCGGCGGCGACGCCTACTCCGTCACCGACGCCTACCAAGTCGCCCACGCCGCCCCCGGCAGCACCGAAGCCGCCTACCTCTCCGCTGGTTCGGACCGGTGCCGACTTCCTGCCGTTCTTCGCACTGGCCCTGGCTCTCATCTCCGCAGGGTTCGTCATGCGAAGCAAGCGGCCGGTGACCGATCTGGGCCGTGGTCCTGAACGCAGGCGCCGCAATAAATAGGCCCATCGTCGGGTTCGTAGCTTCAATCGCAGCCGCCCGCCTCTCCGTGATGGGGAGGTGGGCGGTTGAACGACACCCCGCCTGAGAAGCCGGTCACCAAGGCCCCTTCCGAGGCCGCTCAACCCGAACCTACGCGTAAGACGCCGCCCGACCGCCGGAGAATGGCCGTGGCGCTGGCCGTCCCGGCGCTGATCGTTGCCGCCCTGATTGCGGTCTTCGTGACCCGCAACGACGAGCCGCCGGCTGTGGGCGACGACCCGTTGATCCAGTACTGCAGCACGGCGATCGAGCGGGACAGCATCCGGCTGCCGGACCCGGCCGCCGACTCAGAGGAGGTCAAGAACTCGGTGCCTGTGACCGCGGGACGCATGGTGCTTCTGACCGAGCGGATGCTCGAGGTCGCTCCCGAGGATGTCCAGACGGAGCTGAAGGCCCAGATAGCC
>DASTUJ010000217.1 GCA_035759705.1 Actinomycetota bacterium
GTCTTCTCCCATCCAGACTTTGACTGTCGGCCCTGGAAATCAACCAGGTCCACCTCTTCTTGCGAAGAGGGTCACGGGCTTTACCGCCGGTCCGGAATTTCACCGTGCCCCGAAGACGGGTCTTTTTATTTATCGAAGAGAGTATGAACCATGGGCGCAAGCTGCGTCGCGGACGGTTAACTCCAGAACTCGTCCCATGCGTAGACGTCACCGGGATAGATCCAGATTTCCCGCAGCTTGCCGTCCGACAGGTGCCAGACGTGGACGTTGTCGACGTCGAGCGTCCTGCCTTCCCGCTCCGCCCGGTCGTTGATCAACGCCACTCCGTGGGTGTCGTCCGCAAGAAGGCTGTGAACGTCAAAACGGAGCGTCCCTCCGGACAGCTCGCCGAGCTTACCTATGTACCCCAGGACCTGCTCCAGGCCCTCGTAGTCGCCGGCAACCGGCGATCTGCCGGGAACGTGCGCTTTGGCGTCCGGGGCGAAGAATCCCACCAGTGTTTCGACATCACCCGCTACCAGGGCGGCGTAGGCTCCGCGAAGGGTTTCGAGGTTGCTCATCGCCCTAAAACCCTACTGCTGCGACACCGGGGCGTACAGATGCGATTGCCGGAATCCCGGCTATCCTGGCCACATGACCTCACCCGTTTCCCTAATCGAGTTTCCCGCCGATGACGCCGGGCGCGCCCGCAGATTCTGGACTGGGGTGCTCGACATCAAGCTGGAGGATCGCAAGCCCGGAGAGGGTGAAGGCTGGCAGACCCATGAGGGCCAGGCGGAATTCGGCCTGCACGAGCGGGGCAAGGGCCCCGGCGACACCGTCTCCATCCCGTACTTCGCAGTTCACGACCTTCCGGCCGCACTGGCCCGGGTTACCGAACTCGGCGGAACCGTGATCCATCCGGGCGAGAAGTGGGCGATCTGCCGGGACTCCGAAGGCAGCCCCTTTGGTCTCACCACGGGCTAGAACATCCCGTAGGACTTGTTGACCTCGAACTCGTAGATCAGCCGGCCTTCTTCGACCATCTTGGCGGCGAAGGCTTTGTCGTCCAACTCCTGGCCGAACCATTTCAGCTTCCGACCCCCGGGGTTGTCGACGTCGATTCCTTGCATCGCCCGGAACATACGAATGCTCATCTCGGGAATGTCCGGGCCCTCGAGGATCGTCACCGTCGTCTCCAGGCCAAGGTAGTTGTAGCTGTTGGCCGGGTTCTTGGGGTCGAATACGAACAGCGTTGCCCGGGGGTCGCGGCGCAGGTGTTTGGTCCTCACCCGGTCCCGGGTGCCGGAGCTCCACAGCTTGCCGTCGACCAGGGTCACCCCCACCCGGACCGCATGCGGAGTGCCGTCCTTCTTCAATGTCACCATCGCCGCCGAGCCGGTCTGCTCCAGAAACGACTGAACCTTGGGGTCCACCGGCATCACCCCTGCTTGGGCAGGGAGGGCAGGCGGGAGCCCTGCGACGCCGGCTGGGCGCTGCCCTCGGTCATTCCGGACACCCCTCCACCGCAGAGGTTCTTCAGGGCGGCCCCGGCGAAGTTCACCATGTCCTTGCCGCAGCGGGGGCAGGGCTCGGGTTCGCCCTCGTCGTCTGCGTCCATCATCACGCCGCAGTCTTCGCAATTCCAGTTCGCCATAGGGCACTCCTTCGATTGGGCGGGCGTCAAAACCACTCCCTGAAGGGTAACGGATGCCCGAACAGCCGGGGCCGGGTACGGTGTGGTGAGGAGGAAGGACCGGAAACTACACTCAGACACAGGTGACCTGGTCCTATCGGCACATTTTGAAAATACTTAAGGACTTTTTTCAATTATTTTTCCGGCGGCGTTTTGTGGCCTTGCCGCTTGCCGTTTTAATCGTGCTTGCCGGCTGCGGCGAATCACCCTCGAACGACGACCCGACCCCCACGCCTTCGGTTTCGGTTTCACCCTCTCCGAGCCCTTCACCCTCCCCTTCCCCATCCCCCTCACCGATACCCTCCGGCACCCCGGCACTGGATACCGCCGACTCCGTGGCATCCGAGCTGATCGCAGCCGAGCAGGCCCTTCGTTCTCCCGACACCAATCCGGCCCTCCTGCCCCGCCTGGGGCGCATCCAGCAGGCGGCGTACCGGGCGGCGGTGGCGAACCCGGAGTTCAAAAAGGCGGTTCTGGACCGGGCGCCTGCGGACCTCAGGGACAACCTCGAAGCCAACATCCGGGCCGGCGAGCAGCTGCGCCGGCTCACGAATCCGGGCACCAAGCTGCCGGACTGGACCATCGTCGAGCCGGCCCCCGCCGAGGAGCTGCGCCGCTACTACGCTGAGGCGGAGGCCGAGTTCGGTATCCCGTGGGCCTACCTGGCGTCGGTTCACCTGATCGAGACCCGCCTGGGCCGCATCCGGGGCAACAGCTCGGCCGGCGCCCAGGGACCGATGCAGTTCATCCCGTCGACGTGGGCGGCCTACGGCAAGGGCGACATCAACAACACCCGGGACGCCATCTTCGGCGCAGCACGATATCTCAAGGCCTCGGGGGCGCCGGCCAACATGGGCAAGGCGCTGTTTGCCTACAACCACAGCCAGCTCTACGTCGACGCCGTGACGATCTACGCCCAGCAGATGCTGGAGGACGAGCGGGCGTTCAACGGCTACTACAACTGGCAGGTGTACTACCGCCTGCCGGACCGGGACGTCCTGCTGGAGGCCGGCGTGCCGATACCGCAGCAGTAGGCCACGCTCCAGGGCGGCGTGGCAGGCGACAGGCGGTTCGGACGCGGCCAACTCAGGCTAAAGCGTCTGCAGCGCAAATTCATCGCAGAAGCCGGGGCTGGTTTCGCCGCATTTTTCGGTGCCGGCGCGCTGGTGACCTGGAGCTTTTGGTGGCCTCACCGCGACAACCGCCAGAACCTGGCGACGTTCGCCGGCGCACTTCTGGCTTGCGCCGGCCTGGCCGCCCTGGTGGCTTCGCTGCGGGCCGCCGGTGTGGAAAGACGCCCGGCCCTTGCGGCGCTGATGGTCCTTGCCCTCCTGCTCGGGGCCACCGCCGGATTCGCAATCCTCAGGGCGGCAACGCAGGGAGCCCTCTAACCCAAGACCAACGGCAGTGCTCGGCCGTAGCCCCGAAGGAATTCGGCGCCGCTCATCCGGCCTTTGCCCTCCGGCTGGACCTCCACCAACCTCAGCTGCTGAGTGCCCGTGTGAACCGTCAGCTCGCCGCCCTGGTCCGAGAGGGTTCCAGGCGCGTGCGACGCCGGTTCAATCGGCTCCGCCCGCCAGACCTTGAGACGTCTGCCGTTAAAACTGGTCCACGCACCCGGCCGGGGGTTGAACGCCCTGATCCGGTTTCTGATCTGCTCTGCCGGCTGAGCCCAGTCGATGTGGGCGTGCTCCGGGGTGAGCTTGGAGGCGTAGGTCACGCCTTCCTCCGGCTGAATCACCGGGGTGATCTCGTGCAGCCGCCCTACAACCTCCGGGATCAGCTTCGCACCGAGAACCGCCAGCCGGTCGGCCAGGGTCCCCGAGGTGTCGTCGGGGGAAATCGGCTCCTCCACCATCTCCAGAACCGGGCCGGTGTCCATACCCGGGTCCATCTGCATGATCGCAACGCCGGAGCTGGCGTCACCTTCGAGGATCGCCCACTGCACCGGGGCGGCGCCGCGCCAGCGGGGCAGAATCGAGAAATGGACGTTGATGCAGCCGAGCGGCGGGATGTCGAGCACCGCTTTCGGCAGGATCAGCCCGTAGGCGACCACCACGAAGACATCGGCCCCCAGCGCCGTCAGGGCTGACTGCGCTTCTTCGGTTCGCAGCGTCGGGGGCTGCAGGACGGGGATGCCGTGGGCCACCGCCAGGGCCTTGACTTCCGACGGCTGGAGTTTCATGCCCCGGCCCCTGGGTTTGTCCGGAGCGGTGACCACGCCCACGACCTCGTGTTCCGAGTCGATAAGCGCCTGCAGGGTGGGTACCGCGATGCCGGGGGTGCCGAAGAAGGCGACCCGTCGGCTTATCGTGCCAGCTCCTGATCCCAGGTTTCTGCCAGCTCCCTCAAGACGCCGAGGGCTTCGCTGCGGAGGTCGGGCGGCAGGTGGTCGATGAACAGGATGCCGTCCAGGTGGTCGATCTCGTGCTGGATGATCCGTGCGGTGAGGTCCCGAGTCTCGAAACGGACGGTGTCGCCCTTTTCGTCCAGACCCTCCACCAGGATCACCTCCGAGCGGATGACCGGGTAGGTGATGCCGGGCATCGACAGGCAGCCCTCATCGCCCTCGACCATGCCGTCACGCTCGAGGATCACCGGGTTGGCCAGCGCTCCGGAGTCCTCTTCGTTCTCCCAGACGATGATCCGCTTGAGGACCCCCACCTGGGGCGCCGCCAGGCCGATGCCGGGGGCGTCCTTCATGGTGTCGGTCATGTTGTTCATGAGGCGGCGGGCCCGGCGGTCCAGCTCGTCCAGCTCGGAAGCCCGCGTGCGCAGTACGGGGTCGCCGTAAAGCCGAATGGGGAGTATCGACACAGTTTCGTCACCAATCCTTGGGGTCCACCTCGACGAGAATTCGTTGAGGTGCCGTGGAGACAATCGTACCCAAAGGTTCGAGGATAGTCTCCAATGCCGCGACCTTGAGCAGGATCTCGTACCCGAGGTTGCCTCCGGTGACCGGCCCGAGCACCCTGGTCGCCGGCAGCGAGCGGAGTCCGTCCATCAGCTCGGACGAGGGGTCCGGCGTCTGCAGCCGGACCATCGACTTGTAGGGCGGGGCGTCGGACTCCCGCCGCGCCTCGAGCTCCTTGCGGACGAAGAACTTGTAGTCGCCCCGGACCAGCGCCTCGATGCCGTGGTGCTCGCCGGTGTGAACCTCCAGGATCAATCGGCCCTTCGGCCTCCTGCCGCCGACCAGCCCGGCAAGTGCCCACAACGCGGCCATCGCGTCTTCGGCCGCCCGGCCTTTCGGCTTGGAGAAGTACCCGTCGACCCCCAGCGCGATGGCGACCGAAACCGCCGGGCGGGGCACGTCGGCGAGGCCGGCCTCGGTGGCGAGAACCACGTCGGCGTTCAGAGCCGACTGGAGCGCCCCGGGGTCGCTGCCCAGGCCGGGCCGGTCGGCGCGCGCCACCCGGGCACCGGGGACTACCTTGGACAGGAACGAGATGAGCTCGGTGGGTCCGGGGCCGGAGGCCGTGGCTTGAACCCGGGGCAGCAGGACTATCGATCGTTCCCCCCGCCTGCGGGCGTCGAGGATGCAGGCGATCGCCCTCTGGGGAAGGCCCCGCCGGGGCGGCTGCACCACCTCAGTTGCCGGCCAGGCCGCCCTCTCGTTGAGACGGTCGGTCTCGTCGATGCGCCAGACGTCTGCGGCTCGGATGGGGAGCCCCGAGTCGATGTCCGGCCAGTAGGCGGGGTTCAGCGACGGGGTTGCGCTGGCGGCGACCAGCCGGGCGCCGGTGACGGCCGCCCGGGCCTCGGCGGCGACCCGGGCGTCGTAGTACGGCGACTGCTGCTCTTTGAACGAGGGGTCGTGCTCCTGGTGCAGCACGATTGCGCCCAGGGGGAAGGCGGGGGCGAACAGGGCGGCCCTCCCGCCGAGAACCAGGCGCCGGCGGCCCGAGGCGACCTCCCACAGCCCTTTCGACCGGTCGGCCGGGTCGATTCCGCTGTGCACCACGGCTGCGTCGTCCGGGAACCGCCCGGCCAGGGCCCCGAGAACCCGGGACCCCTCCCGGACCTCGGGAACCGCAAGGATCACTCCCCTGCCCGCCTCCAGCTCCTGCCCGATCAGCTCGGCGTAGCGCTCCAACGGGTCCTCGCCGGGCCTCAACCTCCACAACACCCGGTCGGCGGCCCGCCTGTCGGGGGCCGGCACCTCGGGCCAAAGAGGCCCCCTCCGGCCGAGGCGCGCCGGTGTAAACAGAGACAGAAAGGAGCTCAGGGGCGAGACGTAGCGGCGGGCGAGGATCTTCGACATCTCCAGCAGCGCTGCGTCGAAGACCGGTCCCCGGCCGCTGACCGCAGCGATCGGTGATATGCCTTCCTGCGGCTCGCCGTCGGGATCGACGCCGACCACCCACCCGCGCACCCGCCGGTTGCGCAGGGCAACCCGGACGATCGACCCGATGCGGACGCGTGCGACAAGATCCGGTGGAACGGAGTAGGTCAGCTCTTTGTTGAGCCCCCAGACGGAGAGGTCAACGATTACTCCAACCAGCATGAGCTGGCTGCGGGACGGTTAAAGGTCGGCTGCGGCTTTCGCGAACTCCTCGGCTCGGTCGGTCCGCTCCCAGGAGAAGTGCTTCTCGGTGCGGCCGAAGTGCCCGTAGGAGCTCGAGTCCTTGAAGATCGGCTTGCGCAGGTCCAGGTCCCGGATGATGGCGGCCGGGCGGAAGTCGAAGAACTCGCCCACCAGCTTTTCGAGCTTGTTGGGGTCGACCTTCGCGGTGCCGCGGTCGTCCAGGCTGATGGAAACCGGGTGGGCAACGCCGATGGCGTAGGCAACACGGATCTCACATGCGTCGAGCACCTCGGAGGCGACCAGGTTCTTGGCGACGTACCGGGCGAAGTAGGCGCCGGTTCGGTCGACTTTGGTCGGGTCCTTCCCGCTGAATGCGCCGCCGCCGTGGCTGCAGAAGCCGCCGTAGGTGTCGACGATGATCTTGCGGCCGGTCAGGCCGGTGTCGCCCATCGGGCCGCCGATCTCGAAGCGGCCGGTTGGGTTGACGAGGAACTCGATGTCTTCCGACCACAGGCAGTCGGGAACTATCGGCTTGACCACGTACTCGATGAGGTCGGGCTTCAAAAGGGTCTCGATGTCCACCTCGGGCTCGTGCTGGGCGGAGATCAGGATGTTCTCGATGCCTACCGGCACGCCGTCTTCGTACTTGATGGAGACCTGGGTCTTGCCGTCCGGGCGCAGGTACGGCATCCGGCCGCTCTTGCGCTCCTGGGACAGCCGGTGGGCCAGGCGGTGGGCCAGCCAGATGGGGGTCGGCATCAGCTCGGTGTCCAGGTCCGGCCGCTCCTTGGCGGCGAAGCCGAACATCATGCCCTGGTCGCCGGCGCCCAGCGTGTCGAGGTCGTCCTCTGCGCCGCCCTTGGCCTCGTAGGCGGTGTCGACCCCGAGGGCGATGTCGGGCGACTGGCCCTGGATCGCAAGCAGCACGCCGCAGGTGGACCCGTCCAGGCCGTACTTGGCGTTGGTGTAGCCGACCTCGTTGACGGTGCTGCGAACGATGTCGCGGGCCTCGATGTAGGTGTCGGTGGTGATCTCACCCGCGACAATTACCTGCCCCGTGGTCACCAGCGTCTCGCACGCCACTCGCCCGTTGGGGTCCTCCGCCATGATGGCGTCGAGGATCGCATCCGAGATCCGGTCGGCCAGCTTGTCGGGATGGCCTTCCGTTACGGACTCGGACGTAAACAAGTAGCTGCGTGCCATCGAGGCTCCTTTTTGAGCGATTGTCGGAAGTTAAGGCGGTTCAAACGCCCAGCCCAGGGCGCGAACGACTACAAAGCTTAAGGACCGCCCTACGGTATCGCTGAATCCCTGCCAGTGCAACGCCGGGAAGGCTAGAGGAGGGTGGCGACCCGATTCAGCAGACGCCCGGCCAGCTCCCGCTTGGTCACCAGGCCCAGGTCATCCAGGTCGCCCTCCCGGTCCACGATAAGCGCACGAAGCGTCGTCAAGCCAACGCCCGAGTCCTCCGCGCCCACCAGGTTCGCAACCGCCAGGTCCAACGACTTTCGCTTCAGCTTTTTGCGGGCCGCCTCTTCGAGGTTCCCGGTCTCGGCGCAGTACCCGACCAGAACTTTGAGCTCCGGCAGTCCGCCGGTACGGCGGGTCTCGCCCACCTCGGCCAGGATGTCCGGCGTCGGTTCCAGCTTCAGGTCCGGCGGGCCGCTCGACTTCTTCAGCTTCGTATCCGACACCGAAGAGGGCCGCCAGTCCGAAACCGCCGCCGCCATTACCAGCACCGATGCCGTCGGCAAAGCCTTGAGCACCGCTTCTCGCATCTCGGCGGCCGTCGTCACCCGGACCACGGTGGCCGCGTCCGGCGGCGTCAGGTGCGTGGGACCGGTGATCAGAGTCACCCGGGCGTTGCGCCGGACCGCCTCGAAAGCCAGCTCGTAACCCATCATGCCGGAGGAGGCGTTCCCGATGAAGCGCATGGCGTCGATGGGCTCCCGGGTCCCCGCCGCGGTTATCACCACCTCGCAACCGGTCAGCTCAGCCCGCCGCGCCAGCTCCTCGCCCGCAGCCTGAAGGATCTCGGCCACCTCCGCCATCCGGCCGACTCCGACGTCGGGCCCGGCCAGGGCGCCCACTACAGGCCCCACCATGCGGATCCCCCGGGCGACCAGCGTCGTGACGTTCAGCTGGGTCGCCTCGTTCTGCCACATCTCGGTGTGCATCGCAGGGGCCATGACGATCGGGCAGGCGGCGGACAGCAGGAGGGCGGAGATCAGGTCGTCGGAGACGCCCTGGGCGCTCTTGGCGATGGTCTTCGCGGTAGCCGGGGCAATGACCACAAGGTCGGAGGTACGCCCGAGGTCGGTGTGCGGGATCTCGGTGGGAGCGGTTGCCGGGAACAGCTCGGAACGAACGGGGTTGCCGGTCAGGGTGGAGAAGGTGATGGGGCCGATGAAGTTCATCGCCGACGGGGTCATGACCACATGTACATCGGCGCCGGCCTGGGTCAGCTCCCGTGCGAGCCCGGCGACCTTGTACGCGGCAATGCCCCCGCATACTCCGAGGGCAATTTTTTTACCGGCTAAATTTTCGTAGGTCATGAGTCCTATTTGATGCGGGACTCAACCTCCGGCGGGCGCTCCCAGCCGAACTTGCCCTGGGCGATCTCCTCGAGTGCCACCGAGAGCGCCTTGGCGTTGTCGCCCAGGCCGGACACCTGAGGCGGGACGAAGTCCCGGATGCCCTCACCCAGCTGGTAGTAGTACGAGTTGATCTGCCGTGCCCGCTTGGCGGCGAGGATGACCAGCGTGTATCGGCTGTCGACCTTGTCCGCGAGCTTTTCGATTCGGGGATATATCAAAGGGGTTCCTTACTTGGGAAAAAGATGGCCAAAAGGACTAACGGCTGTCCATCAAAGCTAACACTTCTTTGACGGCTTGTTCTACCTCCACGTTCACGACCACCCCGTCGAACGAGCCCTTCTTGCGGAGTTCGTCGTAGGCGTCGGAGATCCGGCGGGCCTGCACGTCCTCGCGCTCGGTGCTCCGCTTGCGCAGGCGCTGCTCCAGGATCTGCATCGAAGGCGCCTCGATGAAGATCAGGCGGGCTTCGGGCATTGCACTTTTTACCTCGGCCGCGCCCTGGACGTCGATCTCCAGGATGACGTCGGTGCCTTCGGCCAGGAGGGCGTCGACGATCTTGCGGGGGGTCCCGTACATGTTGCCGTGAACCTGTGCCCACTCAAGGAACTCGCCCCGGTCCCGGCGCTCGATGAACTCCCGCTCGGAGATGAAGAAGTAGTGAACCCCCTCCTTTTCCATCGGCCGTGCCGGACGGGTGGTGCAAGAGACGGAGAGCCTGCAGTTGGGCCGCTCCTCCAGAAGCCGCTGGACAATTGTGCCCTTACCGGCGCCCGAGGGGCCGGAGATTATGAACAAGCGCGAATCTGCTATCGAAGTCACTCCTTCGGAAGTTGCGGAGGGCGCTGAAGCTTCAAGCCTACCGCCCAGATGGACAAAAGTGCCGTGGCACCCCGGGATTATAGGTCGCGAAAGTTTCGGTATGGCTTTCCGTACCTGAGAGGCTTACAATTTCACCTAGCGTGGCGGAGGAGCCACATGATCGTCGGCGTCTCGCGGTAACCTTAGATGGTGAAACTGGGCACGCTTTTTTCTGTTTTCAAGACATGGTCGAACTTCCGACTCATGGTTGTAGTAGGCAGCGTTGTGACGCTCCTTTCCCTTGGCCTTGGAGCCGTGGTCGTGCAGGCGGCCCTCTCCGACGACACCCAGTCCGAGGGCTCGGAAACCGACCCCTCCCCCTCTGCGGACGAGGAGGCCGAGGTGTTGGCCGAAGAAGAGGTCACCGGCCCGGACACGCCCGGTGCGGCAGGACCCCAGCCCCAGGCGGGAGCACCGGCCCCGGTTCTGGAGGGCAACGACAACTTCCGAATCTCCTGCCTCGCCGGCGACCCGGCCCGCAGCACCAACTCGTGCGAGGTGGAGTCCTTCGGCGGCTTCAGGGACCGGGTGACCTTCTCCTGCGCCGAGCTGCCCCAGAACGTCAGCTGCAGCTTCGTTCCCGCTTCGGTCACACCTAGAGGCGCCGGCAAAACTCCGTTCAGGATCGAGCTGTCGGCCGGAAACGTCCCGACCGGAAGCTACGACTTCGAGGTCATCGGCCGCAGCGGCGACAAGGTGAGCCGGATCCGCTACCCGTGGGGCGTGAGCCCGGCCCCGGTTGCTGTGGCTCAACGGCCGGCGCCGCCTGCTCCGCCGGCCTCGGCACCCCAGCCCGCCCCGCTGGCTCCGGCCGCGCCGGCGGACGACCCGACTTTCTCCTTCACCTGCGGTTCCCTCAGTGACGGCAACAAGGTGCTCTGGTCGCTCAGCAAGGACGGGCCGACCGTCAAGATCAACTGCTTTTTGACTCCGCTGAACGGTTTCAACGAGCCGGTCACCTTCACGTACGCGCAGACCTCCGAGCTGGCCAAGCCGAACACCGTGAGCTTCCTTCTGGACCAGCTTCAGGTCCGCAAGCTGTTCGACCTGAACTTCGAGTTCAGCGACGCGGTTAAGGGCCTGAGCGCGGAGCAGCTGAGGCAGGGCGTGGACTACGTCTTCGACGTGACCGGGACCTCGGCCACCGGCAAGTCGCTGACCCGGCCGGTCACCCTCACCGTCAAGGAGTAACCGCGGGCCGGGGTTGAGGGTTAGCCCAGCTCGCCGAGTATCTGTTCGGCGGCTCTCACCGGGTCGGGCGCGCCTGTGATCGGACGGCCGACGACTATGTAGCTGGAGCCCGCGGCGGCCGCCCTGGCTGGGGTCATGATTCGCGACTGGTCGCCCGCATCGGCACCCGCCGGACGGATTCCTGGAGTCACGAGGATGACGTCGGGGCCAAGGTCCTGCCTGAGCAGCACCACCTCGTTGGCCGAGCACACCAAAGAGGTCGCTCCGGCGCCGACCGCCAGGCGGCCCAGCCGGACGACCTGTTCGTGCGGGTCGGCACCGACGCCCGTCCGCAACAGGTCCTGCTTGTCGAGACTGGTCAGAACCGTCACCGCGGCGACCAGAGGCGGGTGATCTGAAGCCTGGGCCGACTCCGCTGCCGCCGCGACCATGGACGGGCCCCCCGATGCGTGGACGGTGAACATCCAGACGCCGAGATCGGTCAGCTGGGCGGCCGCCAGGCCGACCTGATGCGGGATGTCGTGGAGCTTTAGGTCGCAGAACACCGGGCCGTAGTCGCCGATGCGAATCACCGCTTCGGGGCCGTGACGGGTAAAAAGCGTCAGACCCACCTTGAATGCCGCCACCCTGCCGGAGAGCTGCCTTGCCAGAGACTCCGACTCGCTTAGATCCGGGCTGTCGAGCGCAACGATGAGGCCCGTCAACCCTCCACCTTCACCCGGCCCCGAATCGATGCCAGGTTGTTGACGCCCTTCTCCTTCATGTACTGCAGGATGCCGTCGTTGACCTTCATGGTGGATCGCGGGTCGATGAAGTTGGCGGTTCCGATCGCCACTGCGGTCGCCCCGGCCAGGATGAACTCCAGTGCGTCGTCGCTGCTCATGATGCCGCCCATACCGATGATCGGGACGTGGGGGAAGGCCCGGAAGACGTCGAAAACGCTGCGCACGGCGATCGGCCGGATGGCGGGCCCGGACAACCCTCCGACCACCCCGGCGAGCTTCGGGCGCCCGGTGTGAATGTCGATGGCCATTCCCATCACCGTGTTGATCAGGCTGATGCCCTGGGCGCCGTTGTCCAGGGCCGCCCCGGCGATGTCGGGAAGGCTGGTGACGTTGGGGGAAAGTTTGGCGAACAGCGGCACCTCGAGCGCCCGCCGGACCGAGGCCATCACCGACGCGGTGGCTTTGGGGTCGTGGCTGAACATGTTGTTGCGGTCCTCGAGGTTGGGGCACGAGATGTTGACCTCCACCGCGACAACGCCGGGGGCGCCGCGCAGCCGTTCGGCCACGTAGATGTACTCCTGCACCGTGTTTCCGGCAATGCTGGCGATTACCGGGACCCCGACGCGGTTCAACCACGGAAGGTCGACCGCCAGGAAGTGCTCCACTCCGTAGTTCTGCAGGCCGATGGCGTTCAACATGCCTGAGGGAGTCTCGGCCATCCGGGGTGTGGGTTTGCCCGGCCACGGCTCCATGGTCATCGACTTGACCACCACAGCGCCGATCTTCTTCAGGTCGATGAACTCGGAGGCCTCCTTGCCGGACGCAAAACACCCTGAGGCGGTGACGACCGGGGACCGCAGGCGGATGCCCGCGAGGTCGATCGAAAGGTCGGGCGGTTTCGGCATCAGTTAATTGCCGACGGGGGCGACACGAACGCTGGGGTCTGAAGCGAACGCGTCCCAGGCGATGCGGGCGCCGTTGAAAACCGGACCGTCGACGCAGGTCCGCACGTGGACGATCTGGTCCCGGCTCTTGTTCCACACCGGCTGCACGCAGGTCATGCAGATGCCGTAGCCGCAACCCATCAGGGCCTCCATCGCCACCTGCACCGGGATCCGGTGCTTCTGGCCGATACGCGTGACCGCCTCCAGCATGCCGTTGGGGCCGCAGGCGTAGATGACCTCGGTGTTGCACTTCTCCAGAAGATCGTCCATGACGTCGGTTACCCGGCCCTGGACGCCTTCGCTGCCGTCCTCGGTGGTGAACACGGCCTGGGCGCCGAAGCGCTTTGCGTCGATCGGGTTCAGCAACTTGCTTGCGGTCTGGGCGCCCCACAGCACGTCGACCCGCTTGCCGGCGCCCTTCAGCTCCTCCGCCAGGTAGAACAGCGGGACCGCGCCGATGCCGCCGCCTACCAGCAGGCAGGAGTTGCGGTTCTTCGGGATGGCGAAGGGCCGGCCGATGGGGCCGACGATGTCGATCATGTCGTGCGCCCGCAGCGAGGCCAGGGCCGCGGTGCCGCCGCCGCGGATGTCGAAGACCACCTCGATGGTGGCGGCCCACTCACCCCGGCGGTTGACCTTGTATATGGAGAACGGGCGGCGCAGGATGAACTGCCGGTCGGCCGGCGGGCGGATGTTCACGAACTGGCCGGGCTTGGCCACCTCTGCGATCTCGGGGGCCACGATCGTGAGCAGGAAATAGTCGTCCCGAAGCTTCTTGTAGGACAGGATTTGAGCGGTCTGCTGGATCATGGCTGCTCCGGGTCGGTCGTCGGTGAGCCGGATAGAAGGGGCTCGTCGGGGGTCGAAACGCTACTGAATACCATAGCGGGATCGGCCAGGTAGTCCTGTATCGCGGTCACCTCGAACCCCTGCCGCAGCGACTCGATGCCCTGCACGGCAGCCTGCAGACCGGCCAGCGTGGTGATGCACGGGACCCCGCGGGCGGCCGCCGCAGTGCGAATGTAGTAGCCGTCCGACCGGGCCCCTTTGCCGAACGGCGTGTTGATCACCAGGTCCACCTCGTTGGCCATGATCTGGTCGACGATGTTGGGCGACCCCTCGGAGTGCTTGCGCACCTCGGTGCACTTGATCCCCGCCCTCCCGAGGAGCCGGCAGGTGCCGTCGGTTGCCAGAAGGTCGAATCCCAGCTCGGCCAGGCGCTTGGCGGCGAAGACGACGGCGCGCTTGTCGCGGTCGGCCACGGAGATGAACACGCTGCCTTTGTCCGGCAGCGCGGACCCGGCCCCCGACTGGGACTTGGCGAATGCGGCCCCCAGGTCGTAGTCGATGCCCATGACCTCCCCGGTCGAGCGCATCTCGGGGCCGAGCAGGGTGTCGACTCCCGGGAACCGGGCGAACGGCAGGACGGCTTCCTTAACGCCGCTGTGGCGCAGCCTGTCGAGCGGCCACCAGGGCCCGGACTCGGGCTTCGGCGGGAGGCCTTTGATACCGGCCAGCTTCTCGCCGAGCATCACCCGCACCGCGACCCGGGCCAGCGGCACACCCGTGACCTTGCCGACGAACGGCACCGTCCGGGAGGCCCTTGGGTTGACCTCGATGCAGTAGATCTCCTCGTCCTTGACGGCGAACTGGATGTTCATCAGCCCGACGACGCCGAGCGCCCGAGACAGCTTCTCGGCCGCCTCGGCCATCAACCTCAGCTTGTTCGGGCCGATGGAGAACGGCGGCAGCACGCACGCGGAGTCCCCGGAGTGCGCCCCGGCCTCCTCGATGTGCTCCATGATTCCGCCGATGTAGATGTCGGTGCCGTCGCTGATCGCGTCGACGTCTACCTCGATCGCGCCCTCAAGGAACCGGTCGATGAGGACGGGGTGGTCGGGTGAGACCTTGACCGCCCTCACTAGGTAGTCGGCCAGCATCTCGTCGGTGTAGACGATCTCCATGGCCCGCCCCCCGAGAACGTAGGACGGGCGGACCAGCACCGGGTAGCCGACCCGGGCGGCAACCGCCAGCGCCTGCTCTTTGGAGATGGCGATCCCGCCGTTCGGCTGGGCGATGTCCAGCTCTGCAAGCAGGTCGGTGAAGCGGCCCCGGTCCTCGGCGGCGTCGATCGAGTCCGGCGAGGTCCCCAGGATCTGGGCGCCGGCCGCCTCGAGCGACTTGGCCAGCTTCAGAGGGGTCTGGCCCCCAAGGGCGACGATCACCCCCTCTGGCTCCTCCCGGTCGAGCACGTTCATGACGTCCTCGAAGGTGAGCGGCTCGAAGTAGAGGCGGGTCGAGATGTCGTAGTCGGTGGAGACCGTCTCCGGGTTGCAGTTGACCATGATCGCGTCGTAGCCGGCTTCCCGGACCGCCAGGGCGGCGTGGACGCAGCAGTAGTCGAACTCGATGCCCTGCCCGATCCGGTTGGGGCCGGACCCCAGGATCACGATGCGGGGCTTGTCCGAGGTGAAACCCTCGTCCTCGTCCTCGTAGGTCGAGTAGAAG
>DASTUJ010000218.1 GCA_035759705.1 Actinomycetota bacterium
GAGACCAAATCGCTCGACATCAACATCGCAGTCGGGTCGGCCATCCAGCAGGCCACGGGCGCCCGGGTTGACCTCGGGAAGCCGGACTGGACCTGCTACATCGAGCTGACCGGGAACCGGGCCTACTTCTACTCTCAGAAGATCCCCGGTCCGGGAGGCCTTCCGGTCGGGACGTCGGGCAAGGTGCTGGCGCTGCTCTCTGGCGGCATCGACTCGCCGGTGGCCGCGTGGCGCATGGCCCGCCGGGGGTCCGATGTCGACTTCGTCCACTTCCACGGCCAGCCGTTCGCCGACCCGTCGAGCGCCCGGCAGGCCACCCGCCTGGCGCGGCACCTGGCGCCCTGGACGCTGCGTTCCAAGCTGTGGATGATCCAATTCGGCGACATCCAGTCCGAGATCGTCCTGTCGGCCCCCCAGGAGCTCAGGATCGTGCTCTACCGCCGCATGATGATGCGGATCGCCGAGGCCCTCGCCAAACGTGAGGGGGCCCAGGCACTGGTCACCGGGGAGTGCCTGGGGCAGGTGGCCTCACAGACGCTGCCCAACCTGACCTCAATCGGCGAGGTCGTCGAGACCCTGCCGGTGCTTCGCCCGCTGATCGGGTTCGACAAGCTGGAGATCGAGGCCACGGGCAAGCTGATCGGCACCTACGAGATCTCCATCCAGCCCCACATGGACTGCTGCGTGCTGTTCATCCCCCGTAACGTGAGCACAGCAGTCAGGCAGGCGGACGTCCGGCAGGCGGAGACCGCCCTGGACATCCCGGCGCTGGTCGACAAGGCGCTGGCGAACGCCGAGGTGGTCGATGTCGGCTTGAAGACGGCGGCTCGTTGAGGGGAGCCACCCCCCAAAGGCCCCGGCTGGTCACACCGCAGTTCCTGTTGATCAGCTTTTCCTGCCTGGCCTACTTCGTGTCGATCGGCATGATCATCCCGATCCTGCCGCTGTTCGTCACCGGGCCGATGGCCGGCAGCGAGTTCGACGTCGGCCTGGTGGCGGGGGTCTTCAGCGTCTCGGCGATCATCCTGCGGCCGGTTGCCGGGCGGTTGGGCGACACCCGGGGCCGGAGGTTGCTGGTGCTGGGGGGCGGAGCGATCGCTGCCGTCTCGATCTTCGGGTACACCCTGGCCGAGAGCCTGCCGGTGATCGGGATGCTCCGGCTGTTGAACGGAGTCGGCGAAGCATTCTTCTTCACCGGCGCCGCTACGGCGATAGCCGACATCGCTCCGGAGGCCCGCCGGGGGGAGGCGGTCAGCTTCTTCTCCCTGGCAGTGTTCCTCGGTATCGGCCTGGGACCACTGCTCGGAGAGACCCTGCTGGAGGCAAGCAGCTTCTCGGGCGTGTGGATCGGTTCCGGGCTGCTGGCGGCGCTTGCAGTGCTGATCGCGCTGAAGATGCCCGACGCCAAGCTGGAGGACTCCCCCGAGATAGCGCCGTTTCGGTTGCTGCACCCGAAGGCGGTCCTGCCTGGGACCATCCTGGCCCTGACGATCTGGGGGTTCGCCGGATTCTCCTCGTTCGTCCCACTGTTCGCCCGGCAAATCGGGATGGGCGGTTCGAGGTTCGTGTTCCTCACCTACGCTGTGGTGATCATCCTGATCCGCAGCATCGGGGCACGCATCCCGGACATCCTCGGCGCCCGACGCTCGGCGAGCATCTCTACGGTCGTGTCGGCGGCCGGTCTGGTTTTGATGGGAACCGCCACCGAACCCTGGGTGCTCTTTCTAAGCGCAGGGATCTTCGGCATCGGTCAGGCACTGTGCTTCCCTGCGCTGATCAGCCTGGCGCTGGCGGGAGCCGTTCAGTCGGAGCGAAGCTCGGTCATAGGCAGCTTCACCGCGTTCGTCGACGTGGCCTTCGGAGTGGGGCCGCTGACCCTGGGCGTCGTTGCGGAGTACGCCGGCGTGCGGAGCGTGTTCTGGGTGTCGGCAGGGCTGGCGCTGGTGGCGCTGGCCGTGCTGGCTACGAAGTTGCGAGCTCCGGTCCCTGCGGCCTAAAAGCGCCCCTTTCTCATACCTTCGGCCAAACGCCTTCTTTCGGCCTCCGGGCTCATGGCGAGGTCCAAGACTTTGAGGGAACTCAATAAACCTAGGGCCGCCGAAAGTCACGTTGAACCTTTCGACGAACCTTTCCCCTCCCGCCGAGTGCGAAGAACGCCGGCGGCTATCTGAACCGTCAACGGCGGACGTGGGGACTGCAAAGTTATCGGGAGGTACGCTGCACCTGCCAAAGCCCGTGCCTCGCTCACTTCAGCAGCCGGGACAGCCTGCGGTCCTTCAACGACCTGCCGCCCGTTTGGCACGCCGGGCAGTAGCACATGTCGTGGTCCTCGAAGTGGACCGCCTGGATCGGGGTTCCGCACCTGGGGCACGGCTCGCCGATGTGGTGGTGGACCGTCAGCGGCAGCGGCAGCTTGTCGGGGATCGGCACATTCAGGACGTTGGTGTAGTGCTCGATGGCGCCTCCGAGGATGCTCACCGTGGCCTCCCGAAGCGCCTCGGCTTCCTCCTCTGTGAGGTCGTCCCCCCTCTTGAACGGCGAAAGCATCGCCCGGTGCAGGATCTCATCCGCCCAGCTCCTTCCGATCCCGGCGATCACCTTCTGGTCACGAAGAAGGCTGTTCAGCGGACGCGGGTAACTCAGCAGCGGGCCGAAAGGCGGTGGGTCGGGCCAGGCCTCCGGCCCCAGGGTGGCGACCGCCGGCTCGGCATCCAGGGCTTCTGCGGGCAGCAGCTTTGCCCAGCAGGACTGGCGGGTCCCGAACTCCCTCAACCGGAGCTCCCGGCCGTCGCTGAGCCGGATCAGCAGCCTTGAGGTCTTGTCTCGGATCGATCCCCGCTTGTCGAACAGCTGGAACCGGCCGGCCGACATGAGGTGGATCAGCATGCAGAGCTCGCCTTCGAAGTCGACGACGAGATGTTTTCCCCGGCGGCGCATGCCGGTGACCCTGCGGCCGGCGAGGGCGCTCAGCGGCGGGTCGTAGCTCTTCAGGGTGCTGATGCCGGTGGCCTGCGCCGACTCCACCTCGGCCCCCGCCACAGCGTCGCCCAGCAGGCGAGCCGTGATCTCTACCTCAGGAAGTTCCGGCATCTTCTAAAGATAAGGGTAGATTTGCGTCGATTCAGGCAGAAGATGTATCGGTCGCGAAAAATCCGTGACCCTTGGCTTTGACCGGGAGGGCCGTTCGTTGGGATTGTCGCCGCACCTCGAAAGGCGCCCGACGCCGTGAGCAGCGACCGGTTCTGGATCGTCCTGGTGGACGTTCACCCAGACTCACCCGGCAACACCGACTGGCTGCGGATGTTCGGCGACAGCGCCGGCGGAGGGTTCGTCCACGTTATGGGCCTGGCCCCCAGCCCGGAGGCCCTCCAACGGGCGATAAAAAAGGACCTCGCCAGGCACGGCTGGGAGGCAGCCAGCTTCGACGACCTGGAGCTGCTCTCCGACCTGAAAGCACGCGAGCCGCTGAGCGCCGCCTTCGAGAGCATGGAGAAGGACGTGCTCCGGACCGGCGAGCTTCAGTTCGGCCGCTTCTTTCTCTACCCGCCGGCCGATATCGCCACCACCGAGTGGCTCGCCCAGGAGGCCCAGGACCAGCGCCTGAGCCTGACCCAGAGCACGCTGCT
>DASTUJ010000219.1 GCA_035759705.1 Actinomycetota bacterium
CGCCGAGCTGCCGTCATCGGACACGGTCAGCTGTGGGTTCGGGTCGACGGCGTCGGCGGCGACGAGCTCGTAGAACCCGTCGGGGTTCTGCCCGCTCTTCGGGTTGGCGCCGGCGGCCGGGACATTGCCCGCCGGGTTGGTGGTCTCGACGCACTGCACCACCGGCGGGGTGGTGTCCACCCAGTCCTTGGTTGCGTCGTCGCACACTTGGGTGCCGGCCCCGTTGGTGAAGCAGGCCTGGATGTCGTCCTGCCCCCGCCCCGCGAGGCCCTGGACCCCGGTGTAGGTGAAGTCGGTGGTCCCATCGGCCGCCGTGACGCCGGAGTCGCCGCCCGGAGCGTTCGGCCCGGACTGGATCTCAAAGGCCACGTCGACTCCCTCCACCGGGTCGCCGAAGTCGTCCTCGACTGTTGCGGTAACGGTGTGACTGGTGTCGGCGGTGCCCAGCTCGTTGGTTGCGGTGGGCGGCGTGAGGTCGATCGTCGCCGCACACCCCCGGACGTTGACGGTGGGGCTCGGGAAGTTGACCGTGTGGCCCTCGGCGTCGATGTAGGTGACCGAGTCGTTGACCTGCTCCGCCCCGCCGGGCAGGGCCGGGTTGTGGGTGGCCGTGTAGGTCAGGGTGACCGTCTCGGTGTCCAGCTGGTCGATGGTCCAGGTCAAGACGTTGCCGGCCTGGTTCACGGTTCCCTTGCTCGCTGCTGCTCCGCTCACCGAGAAGTGGCCGTTCACCGTGTCGGTCACCGTGATGCCGGTGGCTGCCGGAACCACGATGGCGGCGCCGATGGCCTCGAAGATTGCTTCGAGCTCGCTCGAGCTCGGGGTGATGAAGACATGGCTGCCGTCCGGGTCGGTCGCCCAGTTGTTCAGCTGACCGGCGTTCACGTCGCCCAGCCCGATGGCAAAGATCTCGGTGCCGGCGGCCCGGGCCGCTGCTGCGTCGTTGTTGGGGTCCCCGCCGACGGTGGTCTGGCCGTCGGTGAACATGATCATGATCTTGTCGTTGGCGGGCTGCGACCCGGCAAGCTCGTTCTGTGCCGTCTGGAACGCCGCCTCATGGTTGGTCGCCCCGAAAGCCAAGAGGCCGTTTATGGACGATACGACCGCGCCGGCGTCCCCGGTCAGCGCTTGGTTCACCGTTGCGGTGTCGGCGAAGCTCACTACCCCGACCCGGCTGCCGTTGGCAATCGTCCCATCAAGGTTCCCGTCGGTGGCTTCGTCGATGATGTCGACGAAGGTGGATGCTCCGTTTTTCAGGTCGTTCATCGCGTCTTCCATGCTGCCGGATCGGTCCAGCACGAGAACGATGTCCACCGGGTTCCCTGCGATGCCGGTCTGGCCGTCGAGGGTCAGGGTTACGGTGGTCGACCCGTCGCAGGGGATGTCCCCCGGGCCGGCCGTTTTGTTGCCGGATACCGTTCCGTCCTGCGCCAGCGCCTGCGATGAGAGCGCAAACAGCATGGCCAGCGACAGCAGAAAAGCCGCCGCTCCGTGCCGGCTCACGGTTCTCGAATTTGAAGTGCCCCCGCTAAAGCTGTTCATCATTCCCCCCCGGGATACGTTCGTCCGGCGCCCGGATCGGCCGCCGGTTCTGGTCGTTCTAAGACTCGTCCGCGGGAGGGACGCGATCAATTCCAGGCGAACCCAAGTTTGTGGAGGGGAAGTACCTAAATTACCTGGGGACTAAGAGCGGTCAGTCCGAGGCGAGGACCCCGTTGGTCTTGTCCTTGAACGACGACCCGTATCTGATCTCGAACTCCATCTCCCGGTCCAGGATCCCGGTCCATCGCAGGTGGTTGCCCACCAGTTTCATGCCCGGGCTGTAGCTGTAGACGAAGGCGCCCTTGGGAAGCGTGATGTCGATGTTCATCTGGTCGGGGTGCAGGTTCGGCTGGTGCTGCAGCACCAGCTTGTAGCGGCCTGGCCTGGCCAGCGAGGACTGGGTACGGACGCTGAAGTTACCGTTGCTCTGCGGAGGGATCTCGAGGAACTTCGAGGCCACGCCGAGGCCGAGCTCGGTGCTGCTCTCGACCCCGCTCGGGGCTCCGTTGAGGAGGGCGTCGAGCACCGAGGTCCTCTGCGGCAGGTAGATCGAGGTGTAGGTGCGGTTGAGGCCGGGGAAGTCGTTCGGCAGGGTGGGCCCCATGATGTAGCTGGCCTTGGCCCCGGTCGGGGCGCCGTTGGTGATCTGCACCTCCACCAGGCCGCGGACGTCGGCCGGGTTGGTCAGGTCGACCTGGTAGTCGATGCGCCGCTGGGCGTAGTAGTCCAGCTTGTTGCCGCCGGCGTTCTGCCCCACCACCATCAGGTAGTCGGCGTTCTCCTCCGGCCGCAGGTCGCCGGCGAGGCCCAGGCGCTTCAGCCGGTCGATCTCGGAGGGGCTCCAGATCTGCAGGCGTTTGGTCGACACCATCTCCCCCATGGGGACCATCAGGGCGGTCGGGTTCGAGAAGTTCCCGGAGAGCAGGCGGCTCCACACCTCCTCGCCGACCTCCAGCAGGAAGCGCGAACGGTTGTCCTTCTCGGGGAACTTCTCGTATGCCTCGTTGAGGGCCAGGGGGAGGAAGTTGTCGGAGGTGATGTCGCCCACCGGCTCCACGTTGACCGGGCCGACGATGCCGAGCAGCTTGTTGAGGCCGACCGCGTCGATGGCGATCACGCCGTCGATCTCCCGTCCGGTGCCTTGCTTCCACATCGCCCCCAGGACCTGGGCTGCGGTCGGGAAGTCGGGGGTCATGTTGGTGTTCAACCAAAAGGTGCGCGAGTAGAACTTGTCGTAGTTCTTGGCGAACTCCTCGGGCGCGGGGGCCGGGGTCTTCAAGACCGGCAACTCGGTGTTGGCGTCGAACCGCTCGAGCGTGAGCTTGCCGTTCTCCGCGCTCAAGATCCCGAAAGCACCCAGGAACCCGCCGGTGGCTCTCAGCTCAACCGGGTTCTGGATGGCCAGGAACCAGGTTCGTTTGGTGCCGTCCGCAAAGAAGTGGGGGAGAAGCGCTGCGGCGTCCCCGGCCTTCTCCAGCGTCTTCGCCGCCTCGGCGCCGTCGCGGAGGAAGGTCTCCCTCACCCCTTTGATCGGCGGGAGGAGGATGCCGTCGGCCGCCTTGAGGTCGGCCAGGGCCAGGTTGGCGGACACCGCCGCACTCGACAGCTCCCGCGACGCGGGAAGCCAGGGCTCGGTGTTCAAAGCCCCGTTGTTGAAGCCGATCTCCGGCCCCGCCGGGCCCACGGGAAAGACCGACGCGGTTTTCAGCGCCTGCGTCGCAGCAGGCGCCAGAAGGCGGCCGCTGGTGGCCAGGGCGGTGGCCGCCTGAAGGTTGTCGCCCACCACGGGCAGAAATCGGGTGGGAATCGTCAGCGGCCACTTCAGCTTACGTTCGGCGCTGGCCGAAAGCTCGCCGGCCCGGGTGAACGCCGCCTGAGCGCCGGGGATGTTGAAAAGGGTGGCCTGCTCCTTGCCGTCCAGGAAGGCGGTCTTAGCTCGTTGCAGGTCCCACGCGGCCAGCGCGGCCGGGGGGACCGACAGGCCGATGAGCCCGAGCACTGCAAACGAGACGTAGCGCAAGATCGGGGGGCCTCGGCGGCTGCGAACCGGCTCCCGGCCCTCCATCGCCCGGAGGCCGAGACCGATGGCCGCGAAGACGAACACGGTGAAGAACAACAGCTTCGGGCCGGTGGTCAGTGCAACTGCAACCGACCCGGTCGCCGCCAGCGCGGCCATGGCGTGGAAGCGGGCGGCCTTGCGGGTGGAAAAGCCCATGCGGAACAGGCGGTGGGAGATGTGGTCGATGCCGCCCTTGAAGATCGGCCGCCCGCTGCCGACCCGGCCGAGGATTGCCACCGCGGCGTCCGTCGCCAGAACCGCCAGCGCGGCGACGGTCGCCAGCGGCGCCCAGCGGGGGCCAAAGTAGAGCGACACCTTGAGGGCCGACGCCCCCAGGACCAAACCGATGAACTCGGGCGACCCGGCGCCGAGGTAGACCTTCGCCCGCTTGCGGTTGTACGGGATGAACCCGAGGGCGGCGCCGCAGAGGGCCGCCACCGGGATGGCTGCGGCGGGCGTCCCGCCGAGGAAGGCGATGAACATGAGCCCGGCGGCCGTTGCGGCTGCGGTGTAACCGGCGACCCCGTTCATGTTGTCGAGCATGTTCATGGAGTTCGCCGCACCGACCAGAAGGAACACCGTCAAAAGCCAGCCGCTGAACCCGGGGAGGGCGGCCTTGAACTCCAGCCACCAGACCATGCTGGCGACCGCCGCCTGCAGGCTTCCGACTATTGCCGGAGGGGTCCGCGAGCTCCGTCGTTTGGTGTCCCGAAAGCTGATCGCAAGCAGCGCCAGCCCGCCGCCGAGGATCACCAGGGCCGACCGTTCGAGGCCGCCACCCACCAGCGACCCCATGACGGTTGCCACGCAGAGCGCGGGTCCACCGAGGTAGCTGATCTTGCGTTTGCTGCGGCTGTTCCGGAACAGGCGGGCCGCCACCATCGTGCCCAGATGGGGCCCCAGAGCGACCGCTATGGGCATCAGAACCAGGCTAAAAGCAAGCGCGATAAAAAACGCTAGCGCTGTGTGTCCTGCGACCCCGGTCATCGTTGAAACTTACTTCAGACCCTGTACCTGTGCCACTGTGGGTGGAATTCTTTGCAAACTCTCAGCGGCGGGCGAGGATCCAGACGTTGCGGCGTACGAAGTGCAGCCGGGCGGTCCGGCTGGAGACCCGTGGGCTCTCCCAAACGAAAACGACCCGCCTCGAAGGCGGGTCGTCTTTCAAATTCAGAGTGCTTGATTAATCGTTGGTGTCGGTGTCCGACTCGTCTTCGTCGGGGTCCGACTCATCCTCATCCTCGTCACGCTCGTCCCGAGAATCTTCCCGACAATCCTCGAGATCCTCGCGAGCTTCTTCGATGTCCTCCCGCAACTCGGCGATGTCTTCTCTCAGATCCGCAATCCGCTCACGAAGCCTCTCCCGCTTGCGGGCATTGGCTCCATCGAGTTCCGCTTGCAGCTCGGCAATGCGAGCCTGCTTGTTCTCGATCTGTTGCTGGAGGCGAGCGATGACTGCCTTTTCCCGAGAGCATTCGCCGTAGGGACCGGCGGAGAAGGTCATGTCGCCGAGAAGAGTTTCGCCTCCGGAACCGGCGGTGGGAACAACGGTCAGCGAACCCGACTGAGCGGCTGAGACGCTTGCGACTCCTAGCATCGCCAGACCCATCGTGACCATGAGTGCAGCTAGAGTGTATCGCCTGGGAAATGCCCTCTTTTTGACCATGTATTGCCCCCGCTCATCGTTGTAACTTCGGGATGTCTCACCGAAACGGATTACCCGATGACTCACCATACTCCAACTTTGCCAATTGATGTCAAGATGGCTAAAAAAAGATCTGGATAAATTTGCCGCCTGGTTACATAGTCCGGCGCTCGGGGCCCGCAGTCAGCTCGACGCCGATCCAGTCCCGTACGGCCCGGTCCAGACTCTCAAGGGTCAACCCGTAGATCTCCGCGCTCGCCTGCTGGGCCAGCTCAACCCTCAGCGGCGCCAGACGCGTCTCCCCTTCCCGGAACGCGTCGTAAAGCTCCATGGCCGGCCGGCCCGCGAAGAATGAGTACAGATCCCAAAAGCGCTGTTCGCCGTGGGTTTCAACCAGGTACCAAACCGTTGCGGCTGCGTACGCATATTCGGCGGCCGAGTCGCTCCCTTCGTGAGCGCCCAGCTGCGAGGTACGGCTCAGGTCGGAGAGGCGCATCGATTCGTTGGTA
>DASTUJ010000220.1 GCA_035759705.1 Actinomycetota bacterium
AACTCCTCAAGGGTTATCTGTACGGCATACGGCCCGTCCCACAACCAGTGGCCGAGTCTTCGTCCCAGGACGTACCCCTGGTGGGTCTTTAGGTAGTGGTGCCACCCGCACATCCGGCCCAGGTTGTACAGGGTGGTCGGCCCGCCCCGGTGGACCGGGACGACGTGGTCGATCTCCAGGCCGTGCCGCTCCCCGCACCGGGGACCACGCAGCACTGGTCCCGCTCGATCAGGGCCGCCTCTAACCTGGCCGGGATCACCCGGCCCACCTTGATCAGGTTGCGGATGTCGGTGCCGTCCATCACCACTGCGGTAACCAGGGCGTCGCCGAGCATCGAGTTGGCCTCGGCGACCGAGATCGGCCCGACTCCGGGGACCTCACAGATCTCGCCGGGCATGGTGTAACCCCGCATCATCGCCTCGTAGTCGAGCCGGACGTGGATCATGGCTCGGGGGCCAGGTTTGTCGTCTCCGGCGGTCCGGTCGTGGCCCGCCATCTCGACCAGGGCGTCGGCCAGCACCGCCCCCGAGGGTGCCCGGCCCTTGCGCCCCCGCTTGGACAACCGGTCGGACACCTTCTGGCGGTAGGGCTCGATCGCCGAGATGATCCGGGCCCCGGCTTCCGGGGTGAAGCTGCCCGAGAGGCGAAAGGCACCGTCGAGGTCGATCCAGTGCTTTAGGTAGCGGCGCTTGTGGGCCCTTTCGTGACGCTGCGCCTCGGAGGAGGCGGCGTGGCGGACCCGGGCGCACTCGGCCCGGAACTCCTCAAGCGAGGCGGCCTCGGCCAGGACCAGCAGTCCCTCCTCGGATTCGGGGTCGAGGGCGGCCGCAAAGGCCAGGTCGATGACCTTTTCTTCGGTCAGTGCCCCGGATCGAAACGCCTTGTCGGTCTCGGGAAGCTCGGGGAGCACCTCGGCGACCTCGAGCATGTTGCACTGATGCGAGATAGTGGTGCCGGCAACGGCAGCCATGAAGTGAGCGGTCGATTTGTGGTCGGTTTCGTACCACGCCCTGCAGTCGGCCAGCTGTTTGCCGGCCAGCGCCTTGGCCGCGTGCATCAGCCGCTCCCCCCGGCACAACCTCTCGTACAGCTCGAGCGACTGTGCCCGGTCCAGGCCCGAGGCGTCGAAGCCTTCCACGAAGGCCTGCAGCTGGCTGAGGATGTTCTCCAACCTTTCGAACATGTGTTCGATTCTAGAGATCAGGGGTGACAGAAAACCGCCCTGAACGACCATGAACAAGAAAACTTAGAAAATTCGGGACCCCGGTTCCACATCGGACGAAACGAACAGTGGGGTTGCCTGGCTCTGGTCGCCGGGGCTCTCCGGATGCGGCGCTCCGAGCACCAGGACCTCCGAGACGTACCGACCCATGGGCCGGCTGCCCAAGTTCACGCACGCAACCACGTTCCTTCCGACGAGTTCTTCTTCCCCGATGAGCGCGTACTGGCCGACCGAAGTTCTCGTCCCCAAGGGGCCGAGATCCAGCTCGAATACCCTTGAGGGCGCCCTCGTACCCTCAGCCATAGGGGCGCCGATCACCCGTGCGACACGCATGTCGACGTTCTCGAACTTCCCGAACGTTATCTGCGGTCTCATGGGCGAATCACTTGAAGCGGCCATGCCGGTCCCCCTCCTCGCTCGTCGCTGCCGCCCTAGTTACCGGCAGGCGGTAGCCTTTACAGATGGTTTTGCCCACCAACATCGCCGACCTTCGAACTTCCGGCTACGCCGACCGCAGCGTCAAGCAGGAGCTGAGCTCCAACCTGGCCCGCCGGCTCGGCGCCAAGCAGCCCATGTTCCGCTCAATCATGGGGTTCTCGGACTCCGTGCTCCCGACGCTGCAGCGGGGCATCCTCGCCGGCCACGACATCATCCTCCTCGGCGAGCGCGGCCAGGCAAAGACCAGGCTCATCCGCTCGCTCGTGGAGTTGCTGGACGACCAGGTCCCGGTCATCGAGGGCTGCGAGATCAACGACCACCCGTACCGGCCGATCTGCGCCGCGTGCCGGGCCCTCGTGGCCAAGAAGGGCGACTTCACCCCGATCACGTGGATCGGCCCGGACCAGCGGTTCTCGGAGAAGCTGGCTACACCGGACACGTCGGTCGCCGACCTTATCGGCGACGTCGACCCCATCCGGGTCGCCGAAGGCCGCTACCTCTCCGACGAGCTGACGATCCACTACGGCCTGATCCCCCGCACCAACCGGGGAATCCTGTCGATCAACGAGCTCCCCGACCTCCCCGAGCGCATCCAGGTGGCCCTGCTAAATATCCTGGAGGAGCGGGACGTGCAGATCCGGGGGTTCAAGGTGCGCCTGCCCCTCGACCTGGTGCTGGTCGCCAGCGCCAACCCGGAGGACTACACCCACCGGGGCCGGATCATCTCGCCGCTCAAGGACCGCTTCGGCACCCAGGTCCGCACCCACTACCCGGAGGACACGGCCGACGAGATCGCCATCATGGACCAGGAGGCCGCTCCCCCGGACGTCGGCATCCCGGTCTACGTCCCGGTCTTCCTCAAAGAGGTGCTCGCGGAGTTCACGGCCCAACTCCGCCGCTCCCCGAAGATCAACCAGCGAAGCGGGGTGTCGGTGCGCTACTCGATCGGGAACCTGGAGACGCTGATGGCCGGCGCCCTCCGCCGGGCCGTCCTGTCGGGCGAGACGGTGGCGGTCCCCCGGCCGCTGGAGCTGTGGACCCTGCTCGACGCGTCGATGGGCCGCATCGAGTTCGACACCATGGAGGAGGGCCGGGAGCGCCGGATCCTTGAGGCCGCCATGCGGTCGGCCATCGCAGAGGTCTTCCGGCGCCGCCTGGGCGGGCAGGACTTCGGACCGTGGATCGAACGATTCGACTCCGGCATGACCGTCGAAAGCTCCGACGAGCAGCCTGCCGAGGAGTTCCTCGCCCAGTTCGGCAAGGTCCCCGAGCTGCAGGAGACTCTGCTGCGCCTGGGGCTGACCGAGGAGAGCCCGGCGGCCGCCGCATCGGCCGTGGAGTTCGCCCTGGAGGGCCTCCACCTCGCCCGCCGGCTGAACAAGAGCGGGACCGGCCCCCGGGCCTGGCGCTTCGGCGGTTAGTGCCATGCGCTCTGAGTTCTCCCGCTGGGACGGCACTCAGAACTTCTACGAGGACGACATCGAGGACTCGGACCTCGTCGACGAGATCTCCGACGACCTCCTCAGCGGCATCGGCCCCGAGCGCGCGCTCCAGCGCCTCATGCGGCGGGGCATCGACGGCCGGATGCGGGGCCTGGACGAGCTTTCCCGGCGCATGTCGGAAGCCCGGCGCAAGTGGGCCGAGAAGACCAACACCAACGCCTCGGTAAGCCAGTACGCCGACCGGCTGAAAGCGATCCTCGACCAGGAGAAGGCCGCGCTGGCGGACGACCGCTCCGAGGCCGCCCGGTCCCGGGAGACCCAGCTGGACCTGCTGCCCAACTCCCCTTCGGGTGCCATCCGCCAGCTGATGAACTACGAGTTCCAGGACCCGGGCGCCCGGGAGGCGTTCAACAGCCTGATCGAAGACATCCGCCGGGACCTCATGCAGGCCCAGTTCGGCAAGCTGATGGGGGCAATGCAGAACGTGAGCGTGGAAGACGTCGCCCGCATGCGCCAGATGATGGCCGAGCTGAACGCCATGATCGAAGCCCGCAACAACGGCGAGGCCTACGACTTCGAGGGCTTCATGCAGCGCTACGGCGACCTGTTCCCCGAGCGGCCCCAGACGCTCGACGAGCTGCTCGAGGTACTGGCCGCCCGCATGGCGGCGATGAGCCGGCTGCTGGCCAGCCTGTCGCCCGAGCAGCGGCGGGAGCTCGAGGAGCTGCAGGCCGCGGTCATGAACGACATGGACTTCGAGTTCGAGATGGCGATGCTGAGCGAGCAGATGGAGCAGCTTGCCCCCAACCTTCCCTGGGGCGAGGCGGCGTACGGGTACGGCCAGGAGCCGATGGGCCTGTCCGAGACCGCCGACGCCTTCGAGCGCCTGGGCGAGATGGAGGAGGTCGAGCAGGCGCTCCGGGGACGGCACGCCGGGGCAAGCATCGCCGACGTCGACGAGGCCAAGCTGCAGCGGGCGCTCGACGAGGAGGCGGTG
>DASTUJ010000221.1 GCA_035759705.1 Actinomycetota bacterium
GCTCGGACTTTTGGGAGTCGCCGACCTGCTCGTTGTGCCGACGATGACCAACGGGGACGGATCGGAGCCCACGGCCCCGACGCTGGTGGTCGTTCTTACCGTCGTGCTGGGCCTGGCCAGCATCGCCGCCGCCGTCGGACTCGTCAAGGGAGCGACCTGGGCTCGCCCGACCGGCTTGGTGACCAGGGTGCTGGACGCGCTGGCAACCATCCCGGCCCTCTTCGTGGGACTTCCCACCGTAGAGCTGGTGGGCGGCCTGGTGGTCGCCGTTCTGTCGATTGTCTGTGCCTACATGCTGTTCAAACTGGCCCCGGCGAGGCCGGCAGCTACGGCGTAGTCCAGACGCAGAAAGGCAGGCCTTCGAGGCTGCCCTTCTGTTGCCTACCGGTCGAAAGCTTCCGCTATCAGCTCGTAGGAGCGCATCCGGGCCTGGTGGTCGTGGGTGATGGTCACGACCATCACCTCGTCCGCCCCGTACTCGGCCGCCACATCCCGCAACCCCATGACGACCCTCTTCGGTGACCCGACCAGCAGCCTCCGGGGCGGCTCGCGCCGCTTCGAAGGCTCCTCGGCGGCCAGGAACTCCAGGGCCTCTTCCACACTGGGCACCTCGTTCGACGCTCCCCTTCGAATCTGAACCCAGAGCGCCCGGTAGCTGGACGCCAACGCTTCCGCCTCTTCGTCGGTAGCGGCGCAGATGGCGGATACGGCGACGCAGACCCGGGACATCTCCAACCGGGAAGACGGCACGAACCTCTCCCGGTAGAGCTCGGCGACAAAGCCACCCTCGGGGTTGATGAAGTCGGCGAAGGCGTAGGGCAGACCGAGCTCGCCGGCCCACAGGCCGCTCTGGTGGGACGAGCCGAGCAGCCACAACTCCGGCAGCTCCGGCCATCCGGGAAGCGGGATCTTGTCGAAAGGGTGGGGCTCGGCAAAGCCGTAGAGATAGGCCATCAGCTCGCCGAGCTGCTCTGGGAAGTCGTCCGGCGCGGCGCGGGTTCGATCCCGTTGGAGCGCCAGCGTCGTCAGGGGGTTGGTTCCGGAAGCCCTTCCGATCGCCAGGTCGATCCGTCCGGGGTTCAAGCCGCTCAGGATGCTGAACGTCTCCGCGACCTTGAGGGGGCTGTAGTGCGGAAGCATCACTCCCCCGCTTCCGACTCTGATGCGTTCGGTCCGGGCGGCGATCGTAGCAATCAGGACCTCGGGCGAGGCCCCGGCCAGGGTCAGGGTCCCGTGGTGCTCCGCCACCCAGTAGCGGTGGTAACCGAGACCTTCGGCCAGTTCGGCCAGTTCGATGGTGTTGGCCAGAGCCTGGCTGCCGGTGAACCCGGAGGGAATCGGCGATTGGTCCAGCACGCTCAGTTTCGGCAAACTCATCGTCCATCCTAGGCCGGGCCCAAAAGAAAGGCGGCCCCCTGAGGGACCGCCCTTTTCACCACTTGGTTGCGAGGATAGGATTTGAACCTATGACCTTCGGGTTATGAGCCCGACGAGCTACCAGACTGCTCCACCTCGCCCAACAAGGTTAACACAAGGTCGGGCGAGGGCCTGTCGGGCTTACGGGTTCTGGGCCCTCTGAAGGGCATCCTTCGCCCTCTGCAGCTCCGTGCCGTACCTTGCCCAGTCGCCGTTGCGAGCGGCGGTTTCGGCGGCGTTCAGTGCATCGGACGCCTGCTGCAGCAGCTCATCCCGGCTCCCGGTCGCCGGCGAAGGTGCGGGCGGCGGCGGTCCCGGGGCGGGCGGCGGGGCAGGCGGAGCATCCGGGTCCACGGGCAGGTCCGGGGCCGGGGTCACCGTCGGTCTTCCTTCCAGCAGAGCCGCCAGAGCCTCGTCCAGGGTCGGCGCCATCTTCACGTCGTCGCCGGTGGCGAGGATCACGTACTTCAGCTCCGGGATGGCGTTGTTGCTGGCCTGGAGGAACAAAGGTTGCGAGTACATGATCGACTTGCCCACCGGGATCACCAGCAGGTTGCCCAAAATCACGTCCGAGCCGCTCTGCTCGAGCAGCGTGATGGTCCGGGAGATCTCCTCGTTGGCGTTGATCCGGGAGTGGATCTGCCCGACACCACCGGTCTGGACACCGGTCGGGAACCGGAAGTCCACGAGCTGGCCGTACTCCTCCTGGTCGGACTTGGCCGCCAGCAGCGAAACCATGTTCGGGCGGTTGCGCGGGTTCATCGGGAGGATCATCACGTACTCCTCCTTGTCGGTGTCCGGCAGGCGCATCAGCACGTAGTACGGCTCGAGCTCCTGCGTGTTGGCGGCCGCGGCGCCGGTCCCCCGCATCGGGTTGGCGGGGATGACCCACTCGTCCTCCCGCTGGTAGAAGTCCGTGGGGTCGGTCATGTGGTACCGCTGGTAGACGCTCGCCTGGATCCGGAACATGTCCTCGGGGTACCGCACGTGGGCCAGAAGGTCGGCCGGCATCTCTTCTTTGTCGACCAACAAGTCCGGGAACGCCTTGCTCCACGCCTGGATGAGCGGGTCCTCCTCGTCCCAGCGATACAACTTCATCGTGCCGTCGTAGGCGTCCATGGTGACCTTCACGGAGTTGCGGACGTAATTCTCGTTCCCCAGAATGCTCGGGTCGCCCTCGTTCACGCCGCCTCGGATCCTGGTGTGTTGGCTCAGGTCGACGCTCTGCGCGTAGGGGTACATGTTCGACACCGTGTAGGCGTCCATGACCCACATGATCTTCCCCTCGGAAACCACAGCGTAGGGGTCTCCATCCAGCTCGAGGAACGGGGCTGCCTTGTGGACGCGCTCCCTGATGTCCCGGTTGAAGATGACCCGCGAGTCGGCGTCGAGGAGGCCGCTGATGGCCAGGTTGACGTCCCGGAACCGCCAGGCGAACGCCAGGCGGCGGAACAGGTGCTCCAGGCGAACGCCGGCCTCGCCGTCGTAGACAGTGGTCTCGTTGCCCTCCGGGGCGGTGTAGTCCAGCTCCCGCTGCTCGGTGTTGATCACCGAGTAGGTGCCGGGGCCCTCTCCGAAGTAGATCCCGGGTTGGTCGAGCTTCAACTCCTCCGGCTGCGCCACCGGGGGGATGTCCTGCAGCACCAGCTGGGGCGCCCCTTCGCCGGTGCTTTCGTTCGTCGGGCTGGCCACCGCGCCGAAGCCGTGGGTGTACACCAGGTGGTCGTTCAGCCAGGAGCGGTTCTGCAGGCTGGTGACGTCCAGCTCCCGCAGCGCCAGCATCAGCTGCCTGCGATCCGGGCCGAGGTTGTAGCGGTCGACGTCGACGTCCTGGAACTTGTAGTAGGTCCGGATCTCCTGCAGCTGCCGGAAAGCGCTCATCAGGGTCTGAGGGTCCCACAGGCGGACGTTGTTCAGAGTCGTCTGGTTCTCCGCGACACTCTGGGCGCTGATCCCCGGCTCGATGGGGAACTCCTGGACCTTCATCGACTCCAGGCCGAATGCCGTCCGGGTTGCCTTGATATTTCGGTCGATAAACGTCCGCTCCTTCTGCAGCTCCGCCGGCTCGACCTGGAACCGCTGGATCACAAACGGGAACAGACCGGCGGCCAGCACCGACGTCAGCAGCCAGAGGCCGACTCCGATCGTCGGTAAGGTCCACCCGCGGAACCGGATGTTCACGAGGAAGAGGATGGCGCTGATGATCGAGATGGCGACGAGAAGCTTGAGCGCCGGCAGCTCCGCGTTGACGTCGGTGTAGGAGGCCCCTCCGACGGTGCCGCGCTCCGAGTAGACGAGCTCGAACTGGTTGAGGCGGTAACCCCACGCCCGGAGCAGCGCGGCCAGCCCGATCAGTACCGAGAGGTGGACCTTGACCTGGGCGCTGACCCGGTCGATGGCCGCCTGCGGACGGATGGCGCCGGTCAGGTAGTAGGCCGAGGTGACCAGCAGGGTGATGACGACGAGCGCCGAGAACAGCCAGGCGTAGATCAGCTGGTACATCGGCAGCCGGAACATGAAAAAGCCGATGTCCTTGTTGAAGATCGGGTCGACCGCGTCGAACGGGACCGCGTTCATCGCCAGGACGAACCGATCCCAGGCAGGCGCCAGCCGGAGGGCGAAGAGCAGCCCGAGGAAGGCGCTGATGCCGATGGGGATCCATTTGGAGAACGGGATGAAGGCTTCCCGGAACCGCTCGAACGGATCTTCCTGGTCTCCGCTGGGTATGCGGTAGGCCGGCGCGGCACGCCCGACCACGAGCAGGTTCACCAGGCACAAAACGAAGAAGACGAGGCCGAAGGCGCCCACGAGGGTCGCCCTGGAGGAGAGCACCTTCCAGAAGACCTGCTGGTAGCCGACCTCCTTGAACCACAACAGGTCGGTGTAGAGCCCTACCGCAGTGGAGATGGAGATTATGAGAAGGAAGAAGACGACCAGAAAACCGACACGGACCCGCCGGGAGTTGTTTGATGCGGGCATTCTGATCACCATTGCGCTTCCACTTTAGCCCCTAAGTGCAAAACGGCCTGAAGGTGGGCGGACCGGTCAGGAACCGCCGAGTGTGCAGGTGCATCCGCCGTGGGCCGGAGGGGCCAGGTGGCCGCTCGGAAACGGAGCCTTGAGCGCCACCGCGCCGGCATCGGCGTTGCGCCGGCAGATGTCGTTGGGGCAGTCCTGTTCGTCGGCCGAAAACAC
Source organism: Actinomycetota bacterium (assembly GCA_035759705.1). Classification (NCBI taxonomy): domain Bacteria; kingdom Bacillati; phylum Actinomycetota; species Actinomycetota bacterium. Next base: position 4,612 of record DASTUJ010000221.1, read on the forward strand.
CCAGGTCTTCGTGGCGCCGGACTTGGAGCCCCAGGCGTCGACCAGGCCCTGGTGGTAAGCGGCGTAAGCGATCCCCTCCCCCAGCAGCTGGGTGCGAACGCCCTTCCATACCCGGAACACGTCGTTGGCCCGCTCCGATAGCGAAGAGGCGGAGTCCTGCGCCTCGAGCCCTGCCTGTATGGCCTTTGTGATCTCGCTTCGCAGCGGGTTCAGGACCTGGCGGGTGACGAGTTTGGTGACTGCTGCCGACGGGTCGGCGTCGCCCTTCGACCCGGCGATCCTCCGCCCTTCGGTGAACGCACGGCCGAGCGCCTCGCTCAGCCCGGAGACGAAACGACCAAGCTGCTCGTTGTGCGGCGCCAGGTTGTCTTCGATATCCCCCTTGCCCCGCTGGGTCCTCAGGCGATCGAGCAGTTCGTTGTGCTCCTCCTGGAGGAGCCGTTTCAGGCGGCGCGCGGTCTGGGCCGGAAGGTCGCCCAATGCCTCGCTCCGGCGGGACAGCTCTTCGGCGGCGGCGGCCGGTGCCGCAGCCGGTTCCTGATCCTCCTTCGGTTGAGCCGTGTGCCGCTCCTCCTCCTCACGCTTGCGACGGATCTCGGCAAGCAGCTCGTCCAGGCTCGACCCGGCTTCACCCTGCGCCTTGGGCGCTTCCGGTGCGGCCTCCTTCGGCTGGGCAGCAGGCACCGCCTTCAAGGTCCTCTCCGACCCGGCCGCCTTCGCCTTGCCGGCGCGTTCCTTCTCAGCCTGGCTCGCACGGTCGGCCTCGGCACGGGCGGCCTTCTCTGCCGCCTTTTCTGCCGCCGCCTTTTCCGCTTCGGCCTTTTCGGCAGCGGCTCGTTCGGCTTCGGCCTTCCGGGCCTTCTGGGCGGCCTCTTCGTTCTCTCGTGCTCTGGCCGCAGCCGCTTCCTCTGATTTGAGGCGCTCCGCCTCGGCCGACTTCAGCCGCTCCGCCTCCCGGGCGGCCTGCACCCGGTCGGACTCCTGGGCGGCGGCAACCGCGGCATGCAGGTCGGCCGCCTGCTGGGCCTTCCGGGCGGCAACCTCGGCCGCGGCACGCTCCCGTGCCTGGCTCTCCGCCCTGGCCCTCTGCTCGGCCTCCGCTTGAACCGCTTTCAACTCTTCCTCACGCCGGCTGGCCTCACTGCGGTGGGCCGTCTGCCGGGCCTGCAGCTCCCTGGCCGCCTCCATCTCCCGCTGCCGCTGCGCCTGGGGGTCGACCGGCCTGCGTTCGGCCGGAGGTTGGGGGGCTTTCCGTTCGGCGGCATCCGGCTGAGGGCGAAAACGAGAGGCGGGCTTGGACCCGGGAAGCTCGACGGGAACCCTGAGACGGGAGATGGTCTCCTCGAGCCGCCTGCGGATGTCCTCCAGCTGCGAGGCAACCATGCTGCGGGAGTCCCGAATCCCGGCAAAGTCCTCCTCGGCGGCCCGGCGGGCGGCATCGAACTCGGCGAGTGAGCGCTCGACCCGCATCCGGGTGTCGGCCATCAGCTCGGCCGACTCCTTCACGGCCTGTTCGTGGATCTGCTCGGCGGCTTCCTCGGCGGCCAAAAGGATTCGTTCGGTCTCCTGGCCCACCATGTGGAACATCGACGCCCGGTCCGGGGCCGCGGCCGCTTCCGGCGTCTCCGGCGGCGGCGCGGGTTCCGGAACGGGCCTGGCTCGTTCCTCGGCCAGCTGGGCGTTCGCTTCGGCGAGCTGTGACTTGGCGTTCGCCAGCTCGGAGTTGGTGTGGGACAGGTCGGAGGTTGCCTTGGTCAGCTGCTTCCGGAGAATCTTGATCTCCTGAGCTACCTCCTCGCGGAAAGCCTCGACCTCGTCCCGCGCATATCCCCGGATCTGGACCAGGAACTGGCGATTTTCTATCTCTTCGGGATCCATGTGCTTTCCATCAGGCTCGAGATGGGGCGGGAGGGGGTCCCGGAAAGCCTAACGGTTGGGTTCGGCGGTTTAAAGCACTGCCGGCAGCTCTCAGACCAGGGGGACTAGTCCGTGCACGAGGCCGTAGAGCTCGTCGATGATTGCCTCCAGCTCACCGGGAAGCAGAGGCCGGAGGGGATCCAGCACGGGCCCTATCAGGCCCGGAGGGGTGGGCGACGGCGTTCCACCGGAGCCGGGCTGCGGAGCCGGGGCGGGTGCGGGAGCGGGGGCCGGTTGCCCGGTCACCCTGGGCGTCGCCGAGGCGGCCGGCCGGGGGGCCGCAGGGGCCGGCGGCGGCGCGGGAACCAGCCGGTCGGCCGTGGTGGTTCCGGCCGGGAACAGCACCGCCGTGAGCTCCGCCTGAAGGCCGGTCGACAGGCCGTCCCCGTCGACGTCGAAGTTCTGCGCAACCAGGCCCCAGGTCGCGCCGAGCACCTTCAGGGCCAGCGCCTGCTCGAATCCTTTTGCCAGCTCCTCCGGAGCGCCCTTCTTCCATTCCCGCGCAAAGGCCAGACCCATCAGCTGGTCGGACCGGGTTGCGGTGGTGAACCTGGCCAGCGACTCAGGGGTGATGCCTGCACCGGCCAACCTCGCACTGAGCGACGAGCCGTCACTGGCGGCCAGCTGCGGCTCGGCCCCCCGGAGCAGGTTGCCGAGCTTGCCGTCGACGTCCAGAGCGTGCGCCAGCTGCCCGGCATCCATTGCGTCGTCGCGGGAGAACTGCAGCGGCCGGGCCTGGTCCAGCTTCCCGTCTTCGGTGACAGTAAGCTGCCACAGCTGGGGTAGCGGCACATCCTGGTCGCCGCTGCTCACCGTAAGGTCCTCCACCTCGTAGGCGGCCACCCTCCCGGGGCTGGATTGGTCGACGCGCACCGCGCCGCTCTTGAACGCAAGCCCCAACTCGTCCAGGTCCAGCTCGACCGGCCTGGACGAGGAGACCAGCAGCGTGGCGCCGGTCAGCTCGACGGCACCGGCCCCCTTCAGCAGCGCCGACCCCCCGGCCAGCTCGAAGTTCGTGTTCTCCCCCAACCGGAAGGTGGCGCTGCCGGACTCCTCCACCGTTAGCTCGTCGCCCGCCAGGAGATCCTCGTCGGCTACCGCCTTCCTGCTCGACCCATCCCGGGTCAGCTCGACCGAGCCCTGGATGCTGCCCAGCGCACCGATCGTTTCTGCAGCGTCCGAGGGTTGCGAGCACGCCGAGCCAAGGGCGGCTGCCAGGAGCAGCACACCCAGCACGGGGAGCCGACTCCTACTTGCGCGCAAAGACTTCTCTCACAGTTCCCTTGGGAAATTCCTCGGCCGGAAAGACCAATGTGAAGCAGGACCCCTTTTCCGGCTCGCTTTCGACCTCCAGGCGGCCGCCGTGCCCTTCGGCGATGCGGCGAACGTACGCCAGGCCGAGGCCCAGCCCGCCGTAGGCCCGGGTCTCCGAGCCGTCGGCCTGCACGAAGTTCTGGCCGATCTTGGACAACTGCTGGCGGTCGATGCCGATTCCCTCGTCCTTCACCGAGATGCGCACGTAGCCCTTGCCGTTGCCGTTCTGGCTGTGCTCGGCCGTCAGCTGGACCTTGCCGCCGTTCGGGCTGAACTTGACTGCGTTGTCCACCAGCTCACTGATGGCCAGCGGGACCAGCCGGCGATCGACCTCGACGTTTGGAATGCTGGAGAACCCGGATCTTTCGAACTGGTGGTTGGGAGCATTCTGCGCCCACTTTTCGACCAGCTCGGCCGTCACCTGGTCGAAGTCGACCGCCACCTTGTTGGGCTCGAGCCGGCCGGCCTCCATGGCGGAGAAGTCGACCAGCATCTCGACGATGCGCTCGAGACGCTCCGCCGAGGCAAGGATCCCCTCCAGGAAGGTCACCTGCTGCTCCCGTGGCACCTCACGGCGCCGGAGCAGGTCGGAATAACCCTTGATAGGCGTGATCGGCGTCCGCAGCTCGTGCGAGATGTTGGCCAGGAACTCGGTCTTCATCTTCTCGATCTCGACCTCCCGGGTGAGGTCACGCAGCACGGCCACCGCACCCAGCACCTCCCCCGCCTCGTCGGCGATGGGGGCGGAGGTCACCACCACGGGGCGGTTGGCGTTGCTCGAAAGGTTGGCGACGGTTCCGCTAACCGACCCGGTCTGCAGGTCGTAGATGGCCGGAGAAACCGGCTTGCCGGCGGAGTCGCGCAGTTGCAGGACCTTCTTGACGTTGCGGCCGATGACCTGGGACTGGTTGACCTCCAGGATGCGCTCCGCCTCGCGGTTGAACGCCACGATCACCCCGTGGTTGTTGACCGCCAGGACTCCGTCGGTCATGGACTGAAGAATCGTCTCCAGGCGGCGCCTGAGCTGCACCTGCTCGTCTGCGGTGTCCCGCAGGTCGCGGGTGAGCTGGGCGAGCGAGACGGTCATCTGGTCGAATGTCTCCCCCAGCACGCCGACCTCGTCGTAGGTTTTGGGCGAGACCCGGGCGGTCAGGTCGCCCTCCCGCACCCGGTCGGCCGCCTCGGTAAGGTCCCGGATGGGCTGGGTTATGCGGGCGCCGAACAGCAGCGAGAGACCGACCCCCATGGCGGAGGCCCACAGGGCGATGAAGAACAGCGGCCCGGCAAGGTTCTGCTGCTCCAGCCCGATCACGCCGGACGGGGTGCTGAAGACCAGCGCGGCGATGACCTCGTCCCCGCGCACCAGCGGCACGTAGGAGTTGAACCTTTCGTCGTTCCCGACCTCGGAGAGGACCGAGATGCGCCGGCCGTTCTCGAACAGGGTCTCGATGTTTCCCCTGTCGGACGGGATGATGCCGTCGGTGGTCCTGGTCGTGCTGGCGAGGACCTCAGAGCGGGTGATCAGGTAGACCTCACCCTCCGACCGCTGCTCCTGCAGGTACTCCAGGTCGATCAGCCGGCCGGAGACCAGGACGCCGATCTTCTGGGAGTTTTCGGGGTTGAACACCGGCGCCGCTCCGATTGCGGCAATCTTTCCCGGCCCGAGTGTGTCGACGGACTGGCCCGCCTCGTCCCGGGCGAGGGCCCCCTGGACGACCTCGGTGCCCACCAGGTTCAGGGCGTCGGCCACCGCCAGGGTGTCCCGTCCGCCCGGGCCGGCGGCGGAAACGGCCAGCAGCGCCCCCTGCGGGTCGAGGGCGGCCATGAAGTCGGACCGGTCGAAAGCCTGACCCGGGCCCTGGAGCCGTTCGAGCACCTGCTTCAACGCTGCGGGCCTGGTTGCGAACACCTGGCGGACGCTCTCACTCCGGGAAACCTGCTGCGCCTGGCTGTTGGACTCGTCCAGGACGCCTTCGAAGATCCTCTGCTGCACCTCGCCCTCTCGCTGGGCCCGGTTGAGGAGCTCGCGGGTGAAGTTGTTGGTGAACACCTGGGTCATGGAGCCGGAGATTGCCACTACGACCACCAGCATCAGGCCGATGAACACCGCCACAACGCGGGCCTGGATGGAGGTCCGGACCACCTGACCAAGCCATGCAAGTACGGCCAGGCCGCCGGCAAGCCGCAGGGCGTGGACCAGGAACCAGAGGCCGCCGGGGTCGTCGGTGCTGAGCCCGTCGACCAGTGCGAAGAACACCTCCGACGCCGCAAACAGCGCCAGTGCGACGATCAGCCGGCGCACGGCAGGGACTACAGGAGGACGGGTGGAGATCGGCGAGCCGGCGCCGGGCAGTCCCGGGGACGGAACCTTGTCGACCACCGCCTCGGCCGGCCTGGGCTTGCCCAGAGCCAGGGGCCGGATGCCCGCAACCAGCATCACGTACGAGGACAACCGGAACGCCAGGGCGACGAGGTTTTGTTCGGACGCCGCGATCAGGGAACCGTGGAGCAGCTCCCCCAGAGCCAGCAGGAGCCAGCCGAAACCGAATAGAAAACGACGCGCCGTACCCTCCGGCACGTATCTGGGCCGGTAGATGGTGACCCATGTTCCCCCAAGCGCCGCAACCGTTACGAGGAAGGTGGCGGCGAAATGGAATGGAGCCGGCAGTAGATCCATCGCGTCAATTTACGCTTTGATAGAGGAAGCGCGGACATACATCGGCACGTTTCTAAAATTCTTAAGCACTTTTTTGAGCAATTTTTGTCGGAGGCAGTTTTTTCAGCTCCGCAATCGCCTCCTTGAGCGAAGAAACGCCTATAACCTCCATGTCCGACCCGGCCACCTTCTCGGCCTCCGCCAGCTCGGCCTTGGGCACCAGGAACACCTCGGCGCCGATCCGGCCGGCTCCCTTGACCTTCAGGTCGACCGACCCTACGGCCCCCACGGTCCCGGTGCGCTTGTCCGAGTTCTCGATGGTTCCGGTGCCGGCGATGGTCCGGCCGCCAGTGATGTCGTCGGGGACCAGACGGTCGTAGATCGACAGGGCGTAGATCAGCCCGGCCGACGGCCCGCCGATATCCCGGCTGGAGATCGACACGTCGATGGGCGCCTTGCGGTACTGCACCAGCTCGGCCCCCAGGCCGGCGCCTTTCGAGCCGGCGGGAGGCTCGGAGGTCTTTACGGAGAACGATTTGTTGTCCTCACCCCGCAGCACCTCGAGGCGGACCGAGTCTCCGGGCGTGAGTCGTTCGAGCTCCACCGTCAGGTCCTCGACCAGCACCACCGGCTCGCCTTCGATCCCAACGATCACATCGCCGGCGACCAACCGGCGGGAGGCCGGTGAGCTTTCGGCTATCTCGCTCACGAACACCCCCTCCGCCTTGTACGGCATGCCGAGCTCGTTCAGGGCCGCCACCGCCGCCTCCAGCTCGCTCTGGGTCATCTGGGCGGCCTGGATCGACTCGGTGTGGGCGTGCGACTCGTCGGACGGGTAGATCGCCTCCCTGGGGAACACGACCTTGTCGGGGTTGAAGATCGCCTTGAGCAGGTCTGCGCCGGTGGCGCCCCCGGGAGAACGGACCTGGGCGGTGGTGAGGTGGATCGAACCCGCTGAGGGGTAGGTGACCGCGTCGATGTCGGTTCGGCGGGCCACGTCCGGGGCCGGACCGGGTTCCAGGATCAGCAGCGGCAGCTTAACGAAGGTCCCCAAGACGGCGACTATCCCGATGAACGAGAACAGCACGGTGAACCGGGTCGCCCTGATCCACCACATCTGCCGCCGGAACCCGGCGTCGGGCTTCAACGGGTGCACGGACCGGTGTCCACGGCGGCGTTGACGGCACTGGCCTGGTCCACCCGCACCGCAACCTCGGCGGAGGTCAGCGCGTAGGCGATCTTCGGGTTCACCAGCGAGGAGGCGAATACCACACCGGAGACCTGTCCCTCGGCGTTCACGAACGGACCGCCGGAGTTCCCGGGGTGGACCTCGGCATCGATCTGGTAGACGTTTCGGGAGACCAGGTCCCGGCTGTAGATGTCCCTACCGACGGCATCCTCGAAGAGATCACGGACCGCTCCCGGCGTCACCGTGAAGGGCCCACCGCCGGGAAAGCCCAGCGCAGCGCCCTGCTGTCCCCGGGGCGCCTCCCCGCGCTGGAGGGCCAGGGGCCGGCCGGCCAGACCGCTGGTCCTGAGAACCGCCAGGTCCAGCTTCGGGTCGAACAGGACCACGGTGGTTCGGTGGGTGCCGGCGGAGTCGATGACCGAGGGGCGGTCCACTCCGGCTACGACGTGAGCGTTGGTCACCACCAGCCCGGGCGCCGCGACGAACCCCGACCCGGAGGTCTGCCGGCCGCAGCCCAACGTCGATATCTTCAGCACGCTGGGGCGGGCGCTCGCCACGATGCTGTCCAGGTTCGGGATGCCGGTGACCGGCACCTCGGGCGCCGGCGACGGCTCCAGCTCGGCGAAGACCGGCGGAAAGCCGGAGGGAAGAAGGCTTCTCTGGATGCTGGAGAAAACCGAGGGGGCCGGGGGCAGGTTCTCGGTCAGCCCCCTCATGACCCGGGACTCCTGGAAGTCGGCGGTAATGGGCAGGCCGACCTGGGCGAGCATGCCCCCGATCAGCCAGGTGCTGGCGAGAGTGACGATCACCGCCACCCCCAGCCCGCCGACCGAGTTCACGACGCCCAGGGGCGACGCCTTGGGCACCGCCCAGGTCGCCTTGGCGCCGATGAACTTGCCCACGGTTCCGACGAGCGACGCGGTGCCGAACAGCGTGAGGATCACGACGGCGACACGCAGGGCCGGGTTGTCGACGAAGTCCCCGGCGATCGGGCCGAGCTTCGCTCCCAGGAGCAGGCCGAGGATGAACCCGGCGTAGGAGAAGACCTGCACCGCGGCACCCTGGATGAACCCGTGGATCGCCGAGACGACGACCAGGAACAGGACGAGGAGGTCGACCCAGTTCAGCTCAGTCATGTGGTGCGGAGCGCGGTGACAAAGGCAGGCTCTTCATCGGGTTGGTTTGCCGGTCAGGGTCTCGTCGACGCAAAGAGGTCTTTCAACAGGTGCATGGTCTCGAGGCATTTGCCGGCGCCGAACACCACACATTCCAGGGGTCGGTCGGTCAGGTGAACGGGCACGTCGCACTCCTCGGCAATCCTCATGTCCAGCCCCCTCAGCATGCCACTTCCGCCGGTCAGCGCGATCCCGCGGTCCATGATGTCCTGGCCCAGTTCGGGGGGGGTCTCGGCGAGCGCCGACACCACGGCCTCGACTATCGCGTGGACGGGCTCGGAGATCGCCTCCCGGATCTCCTCGGAGGAGATCTGAATGGTCTTGGGCATCCCGGTCGCCAGGTCGCGCCCCTTGACTTCGGCCTTCTCCTCGACGGCCAGCGGAAAGGCCGACCCGATGGCAATCTTGATCTGCTCCGCGGTCCGTTCGCCGACCACTATGGCGTACTCCTTGCGGATGTGGCGGGCGATGGCGTCGTCGATGTCGAAGCCGCCGACCCGGATGGACTTGTTGACCACCACACCGCCCATAGCCAGTACCCCGACCTCGCTCGTGCCGCCCCCGATGTCGACGATGAAGTTGCCGGTCGGCTCCTGGATGGGCAGGCCGGCGCCTATTGCTGCGGCTACCGGTTCCTCGATCAGGTAGGCGGAGCGGGCCCCGGCGGCAATCGCCGCGTCCTGAACCGCTCGCCTTTCCACCCCCGTGATTGCCGAGGGGATTGCAATAAGCACGCGGGTGCGGGCCATCTTACGAACACCGACCTTCTGCATCAGAAGGCGGATGTAGCGCTCGGTGATGTCGAAGTCGCTGATCGCTCCCCTACGAAGGGGGCGTTCGGCCACGATGTAGCCGGGGGTACGGCCGATCATGTGCCAGGCTTCCTGACCGACGGCCAGGACCTGGTTGTTCTCCCGATTCAGAGCGATCACCGTGGGTTCGTTCAGCACGATGCCCTGGCCGCTCGCGTAAATCAGGGTGTTGGCGGTGCCCAGATCTATCGCCAGGTCGCGGCCCATGAAAGTTGCTCCAGTCAGCTAGCTTTGCGGTCCTTATCTTCGTCCGCTTCGGGAGCAAGAGCCTTGATGGCGCGTTGGAACGAATCGACCGATTTTGCGGGGTCGTTGGGGGTCTTCATCCTCATGGAGAGGTACCAGATCAGTGCGGTGGCCATTACTACGGCAAAGATGAGATAGGCCAATGGTTCCTCCGGAAAAGTCTTTGGGCCAGCGCTTGAGTAAGGCATAAGGGTAACCGAAGGGCTGCAGATTCAAAGCATCTTTGTTCCGATTGGACACAAAAAAAGGAGCACCGGATGAACCGGCGCTCCATGAAGCTGCGAAGATTTTTGACTAGTTGCGCAGTGCCAGTGCCAGAACGTATGCAAGGCCCAAAACGCAAAGAATGATCCAAAATACCGGGTTGACGAGGTCCACCGGAATTCCCCCTCTCTGGTGTCCAAACTGCTTGCTGCTGCTTACCGCTGTGAACTTGTTCAGCTGAAGTGTACAGGTTTGCCGATTTGGAACAACAAACATATTACCCCTCACCCCCACGGCTCACACGGCCTCGTTTCAAAGGGGTGACAAACTAGTTGGATGGACGGCATCGACAACTCCGAGCTGACCCGCAGGCTGCTCGAGATCCCCCTGTTCCGGGAGATCAACAACGCGCTTCGAGGACAGGCCGGCCCGGTCGACTGGAAGATCGCCGGCGAGATATCCGGCGCAGTCTCCTCCTCCGGCCTGCGGTCCGGCAAACCGTCGTCCGCCGACCTGGACGAGTTCAACCAGGCCTGCCGGATCGCCGAGCTGGCCGTCGTGGGCCACACCGGCTTCGGACCGGTGCAGGGAGTCACCGACGTCAGGCTGCTCTGGCGCAGCCAGTGGGCCCAGGTCAACCTCGACGCCCTCAAACCGCTCATCGAACGCCTTGCCGTGAAGCTGTCCGGCAACGCAGCCGCCGGGGCCGGGTTCGGTCCCGCCGGTCCCCTGATCGGCGCAGTCACCCCGTTCCTCATGGGTTCCCAGATCGGGCTGGTCTTCGGCTACATGTCGCACAAGGCCCTGGGAATGTGGGACGTGTGCCTTCCCCGCACCCGCCCCGGCCGGCTCTACTTCAACTTCCCGAACATCCTGGACACCGAGAGGGACCTTCAGGTCAAGCCACAGGAGTTCCGCATGTGGCTGGCGCTGCACGAGGTCTCGCACGAGCTGCACTTTCAGTCCGTCGCCTGGATGCGGCCGTACCTTCTGGGCCTGATCGAGCAGTACATGAACGCTGCGGAGATCGACTCGTCCCAGCTGGCCTCTAAGTTTGGCAACCTCAGCGACCCCCAGGAGCTGAGCACGGTCCTCC
>DASTUJ010000222.1 GCA_035759705.1 Actinomycetota bacterium
CGCTCGGGCGGTCGCAGCCACCAGGGAACGGACGTCATGTCGCCCTGCGGCGCTCCGGTGATCGCGGTTACCGACGGCAGCATCCAGCGGCTCGCGTCGAGCGGGGCCGGCGGGACCTCGCTCTACCTTAGGGCCAGCAACGGCGACGTCTTCTTCTACGCGCACCTGCGTGGCTACGCCCCGGGAATCGGCGCCGGCAAGCCGGTGTCCGCCGGCCAGGTGATCGGGGTCAACGGCAACTCAGGGAACGCCAGCGGCGGCCCGTGCCACGTCCACTTCGAGTGGCACCCCAGCGGCGGCCGCCCGGTTAACCCGTACCCGCTTCTCGCGTCCGCCCGATAGTCTGAAACACATGGAACCCTTCGACATCTCCTCCGACATGGACACCAAGCCCGAGGTCCCCTCTCCGAGCGGACCGCCACCCAGGGAGCTCTACTCGACCGACGTGGTCAAAGGAACCGGCCCTACGGCGGTCTCCGGCGAACGGGTCTCGGTTCACTACGTGGGCGTCTCCTACTCAACCGGCGAGCAGTTCGACTCATCGTGGGACCGCGGGGAGCCGTTCGGTTTCCCGCTCGGCGCAGGCAAGGTCATCCCCGGCTGGGACTACGGCGTGTCCGGCATGAAGGTCGGAGGCCGCCGCCTTCTGGTGATTCCACCGAACATGGGTTACGGGTCCCGGGCCGTGGGCTCGATCAAGCCAAACGAGACCCTGATCTTCGTGGTCGACCTGCTGAAGCTCGGCTAGAGCGCAGTCAGAATCCTCGGGCCGTCGACGGTCACCGCCACCGTGTGCTCGAAGTGGGCCGACAGGCTCCCGTCGGCGGTCACCACCCCCCACTGGTCGTCCAGGGTTTTGGTCTGCCACCCGCCGGTGTTCACCATCGGCTCGATGGCCATCACCCAGCCCTCCTCCATGACCGGGCCCCGGCCCGCCTTGCCGTAGTTGGGCACCTGGGGGTCCTCGTGTAGCGAGCGGCCGATGCCGTGCCCGACGAACTCCCTGACGACGCTCATCCCGGCGTCCTCGATGACCTCCTGGATGGCGTGGCCGACGTCCCCCAGTCGGTTGCCCGGCCTGCAGCAGGCAATGCCGGCAGCCAGGGCGTCCTGGGTCACCTGGAGCAGCCTGCGGGCCTCCTCCGAGACCTTCCCGACGGGGAACGTGTACGCGCTGTCGGCGTGCCACCCCTCGAGGATCAGCCCGAAGTCGGCGGAGAAGATGTCGCCCTCCTTCAGCTTGCGGCCGTCGGGGATCCCGTGGACCACCATCTCGTTCGGTGACGCGCAGATGCTGGCCGGAAAGCCGCGGTAGCCGAGAAACGAGGGGACGGCGCCCCGAAGGCGCATGGAACGCTCCGCCATCTCGTCCAGCTCCTTGAGGGTGACGCCGGGCCGTATGACCTCGCCCATCTCCCGGATGACCTCTGCGAGGACCCTCCCGGCGCGGGCCATGAGATCCACCTGCTCCGGGGTCTTGCGTACGATCATCAGGCTGCCTTCCCAAGGGTTGTAGGGCCGGGCAGCCCATCGGTGATGGTACCTCCCACAACCGGTGTGCGGCGAACGGGGGGACGGCTCCGGGCCCGAGACTGCGGTTTGGTGGATTAAGAGTTTGCGGGGCGACGATAATGAACCGGACCAGGCCGGCTGAACTCTTCGGAACATTCGCGTAAGGACGCTGAGATGGACCTCAAGGTTGTGAGCGGAAAGACTATCGAGCTGCCCGCCGAATTCTTCTCGGGGGACGAACCCACCGACCCGTTGACTCCGCGAATCGACATCGTGGATCCCAGCGGCGAGGTGATCGTCTCGAACGGGGTTCCCGCGCGCAGCCGCAAAGGGGTCTACTTCTACAACTATCCCGTTCCGGCCGGCGCGCCGGTGGGGACGTGGAAGGCCGTCTGGTCCGCTCGGATCGACGGGTCCCGGGTCTCGGCAGCGGATCTGTTCGAGGTCTCGTCCCCGGTTGCGGCCGGCGCCAAACCGGCGGCACCGGCGGCTCCGCTCGCCGCACCGGGCGCTCCGGCCGGCCCCAGGCCCGCGGCCCCCGCTCCGACCGAAACGCCGAAACAGCCCGCCGTCGCTGCGGCGGCCAAACCCCCGGAGCCCGCCGTTTCGAAGTCCGCGGAAACCCTGGATCCCGAGGCCGACTCCCCGGAAACGACCAGGCCGGGCCCCTCCAAGAGCGGAAAGGGCGGAGTCGGAAAGCGCGCCCGCAAGCGGGAGACCGCTGCAGCAGCCGCGGCGGCCCCGGCCACAACCGCGACAGAACCCGAAGCCGAATCGCCGGAAAGACCCCGGCACCGGAAAGGGCGCGGCACGGAGGGGGCGGCGCCCCGTTCGAGGCTCTCGATGGGCAAGGCACTGCTCATCCTCGCCGCCCTGGGGGTCGTCCTCTCCTCGATCTGGTTCAGCCCCCGCCGGGACGACACCCTCCAGGCCAAGATCGATGAAGGGGTAGCCGCGCAGAAGGCCGGCCGCACCGACGAAGCCGAGAGGCTGTACGAGGAGGTCCTCAGCAACGACCCGAACAACAAGCTCGCCAACTTCAACCTGGGGGTGGCCGCCCAGATAGCCGGTGACATGGAGAAGGCCGAGGGCCTCTACGAAAAGAGCCTCGACGCAGATCCCAAATTCCTTCCCGCTTTGTTCAACCTGGCCATCCTCCAGGAGCGGACGGACCGGGCCGAGGAGTCTGCCGAGACCTACCGGCGGCTGCTCGAGCAGTATCCGGACAACGGCCCGGCGCACCTCAACTACGGCTTTCTTCTGACCCAGAAGCTGAACAAGCCCGACGAGGGCCGGGAGGAGTTCCGGAAGGCCGTCGAGAATGATCCGACCCTGGCCCCGCGAATCCCGGCAGACATGCGGCCCGCCCCGGCCGCGCCTTAACCGGTTTGCCGCAACTCAGGGTCCCTTCAGCCCCGGCTTCATCCGACCGAACCCGCGGTCCCGGCACGCGGGCCGGATCTATTCGTTCCTTCCTGTCCTCTCCCGCCGCCCCGATTCGCCTGCTGGTCGCGGTTTCGCTGCTCAGCCTGATTTCCCGGGCGGCGTGGATCGCCCGGCCGAGGGTTCTGCTCTTCGACGAGAACTACTACGTCAACGCCGCCCGCCGGATGATCGGGGTGCGGATGGCCGCCGATCAGATATACGCCGCCTCGCCCGCAGGGCTCGACCCCAACTTCGCCCATCCGCCCCTGGGGAAGGTGCTCATCTCCATGGGAATTCGCACCTTCGGGGACAACCCGCTGGGGTGGCGGTTCGCCAGCCTGCTGTTCGGCAGCTACGCCATCCTGGCTCTCTACTGGCTGGCCCGGTCGGCGGGGTTCAGCTCATGGGTGGCGCTCGGGGCCGGCTCGCTGATGGCGGCGGACACGATGTTCTTCATCCACGGCAGGATCGGGACCCTCGAGATCCTGGTCCTTGCGTTCATGCTGGTCGGTTGCGCCGTGTACCTGGACGGTCGCCCGGCGCTGGCAGGGGTGATCCTGGGGGTCGGCGCCTGTGTGAAGCTCGTGGGGTTTTTCCCGCTGCTGATAATCGGCTTCTACGAGCTCTTTAAAGCGATCCAGGCCGCGTCGCCGGCCCCTCGGGATGGGTCTTCGCCGATAAGGCGCTCGCTCGCTGCCCTCCTGCCCAAGGTCAAGATCGTGGCTTTGACCGGCGGGATAGCGGTCGCCTCCTATCTCGGCGTCCTGTACCTCCTCGACCTCAGGTTCACCAACTTCAACAACCCGGTGGAGCACACCAGGGCGATGCTGACCTCGTTCCAGGGCTCGGGCCTGGACAGCTCGATCACCGACATCATCGAGCCGCGAGCGCTGGTGACCGAACAGGGCCCGGCGCTTGCCGGTGAGGTAGCGCCCACCCCGGGCCCGCAGCCGCTGATCCGCCGGCAGGACCAGGATCTGTACCTGGCTCCGCACTCGGCGCCGTGGGAGTGGCTGGCCAACCGCCAGGCAATCTCCTACTACCGGGCGCCCTCGACCCGGGGCGAGGTCCGGTCCTGGTCGCAGTTCGGGCTCTGGAGCTCCGACCGGATCCACTTCAAGGCTCTGCTGAACCCGGCGATCATCTTCCTGGCGATTCCCGGTCTCGCCTTCGCCGCCTACCGGGCGTGGAAAAAGAAGGTGAGCGCACCACTCGTCCCGCTGGCCTGGTTCCTGGGGACCTGGCTGACGTTTGTTGCGATCTACAAGTTCCGGCCCCAGTCTGCCGGGCACATCTACTACATGGTCTCGGTGATGCCGGCGGTCTACCTGGCGGTTGCCTACCTCTTCTCCCGCTGGACGCGGGCCGCGCGGTTCGACCCGGTGCCCTACTACGGCGCCCTGGTCGTGGTCGCCTTCCTGCTCTACTTCCCCTTCAAGACCTGGGGCGGAGTCTGACGGCGCCCCGAGTAGGATTGGCCCCGATGCCCAGCCCCCGGTTCCCCACCTCTCGAGAAGAGATCGAGCAGTCCGATTTCTTCACCGAGGACTGGTACTACAGCATGGAGCTGCTTCCGGGCGTCTACACCCCGGGCGCGAACCACCGGAACATCGGCCTTACCCGCAAGCTGCTGGCCCGGACCGAGGTCGAGGGCAGGAGTTGCCTGGACATCGGGACGATGGAGGCTGCGGTTCCGGTTCTGCTGAGTCGCCGGAAGGCGTCACCGGTGGTAGCGGTCGACCTGTTCAACTGCGACGACCGGATCGAGGCGGTCAAGCACTACACGGGGGCGCAGTTCGACTACTTTCCGGGGCTAACGCACGAGCAGACCGCTCCCTACCTCGAGGAACGGGGATTCGCCAACTTCGACATCGTCGTCCTGTCCGGGGTCCTTTACCACTGCTACGGGCCGATGCACGTGCTGGCAATGGCCCGGTCGCTGCTCCGCACCGGGGGGCTGCTCATCGTCGAGACGCTGGGGATGATCGAAGCGGAGCCCTCAATGGCTTTCAACGCCCAGGGTCGCTTCTCACCCGACCCCACGACGTTCTTCCTGCCGTCGGCCGGGTTGCTCGAGTACGCCCTGCGCTACTTCCAGTTCGCTCCGCTGGATGCATTGAGCGGCAACCACCACAGGGCGGGAGGGCGGTTGCTCGGCCGCATCGCGATGGCGTGCCGGGCGACGAACGAGGTTGCGTCCACCAACGACCCCTGGATGAAGGATGCCGTCAGCATCGTCGAGTACACGGCCCGCTTCAACTGGAGGCAGGTCGACCGGACCGGGTCTGACCCGCCGAACTACGACGCCCCGGATTCGCTGGTCCTGGACGAGCCGACGGCAACCTGCAACGCAACCCGAACGGTACTCAAGGGGCCGCCGGTGGACCTTCCGGAACGGGTGGCGAAGATCGCTCTGGACGACCTGTATTAGCCGCAGGTCAACTGTTGTCGAGGGCGGCCGCTCCCCGGCCCGGCAGGAGCCAGTGATATAGCCTCTTGAAACTACTGTCGAGGAAGATGAGAGCCGACATTTGGAGAATGAGAATGCCGAGGTGCGCTTGTTCGGGGTGCTGGCGGACCAGATTGAGCCCAAGTGGATGGTCGACGTCGGCGCCCACAGGGGAACCATGTTCCTGCCTTTCCTCCAGGCCGGTTGGAGGATCGATGCGTTCGAGCCGTTCACGTCCAGCTTTGAGTGGCTCGAGTCCCAGTTTGGACACAACGAGCGGGTAGTGCTTCATCCCGAGGCCATGAGCGACACCTCCGGGACCAAAGCCTTTCACCTGGCGACCTCTCTCGACGGAGAGCAGGCGCACGACTTCTACCACAGCCTCGAAGTCCTCCGCGACGACGACTTCCATCGCAAGGGAGACATCGTCGAGGTAACGACGGTCTGCATCGACGACCTGGTCGAGCTGGGGGCGCTCCCCCCCAAGGTGGGCGTGCTCAAGATCGACACCGAGGGCCACGACCTCCAGGTGCTGAAAGGGGCCGGCCGGCTGAGCGCGGAGGTGGTGTGCGTGGAGTTCTGGTGTCCGGAACACCCTCAGGGGCCGAGCCCGTATCCGCCCGAAGAGATCGTTGAATTGATGCGGGAGCGGGGGTACTCGAACTACATCGTGGTCGAACACGATCTCGCCGACAACGCTCGCTTCCGCGCCTCCCTCAGCGACGTACCGCCGGAGGCTTGGGGCAATCTGCTCTTCTTCCGAAGCAAAAGCGGCCCCTATGCGAGCACCTGGGAGTGGTGGGGCACCCAGCATCACCTGCATCTGGAGTCGGGACTCGCCGAAGCCGAGCAAGCACTGGTGGACAAAGAAAAGGTGATCCGCGAGCAGGCAATTGCCATGCGCGAGCAGGCGGCGGGGCTGGATGCGCTCCGCACACAGCTGGAGACCCTACTGGTGCAGTTGGAGAACGTGCGCTCGGTGGGCGGGGCGGCCAGAAATCTGACCAGGGAGGTCTATCGAACGCTCGGGGACCTGAAAAGGAGTTTGTACGGGCGAACCGGTCGTAGGACTCAAACCCCTGAGAATTGAAGGAGCCTCCCAGGCCCACCCCACGCTTCCCTACCGCACCAGCATCCTCTCGAGCCCGAAGCCGAGATAACGCCGGTCGACGCCGAGGCCGTGCGCGGCTGCATTGATGGGTTCGTCGTTGCGAAACTCGATTACCACCCTGCCGTTGCGAAAATCTGCCCGCGTCAATTCAAGCTCGACCACGACTTGCGGCTGTTCCCAATTCGCTTCGATCAGACCGGCGCGCCTCCCGTTGAGCGCAACCGATCCAGTTGCACGAGCAAACTTCGGATGGACGAACATCCGGCCTTCGATCCGGATACTCCTTGGGCGATCCCCGCGAGGGCCGAGGTCGAAAACCACGTCGGCCCGTCTCGCAACGCTCCAGACGCCCCATGATTCCGGCTCATCCCAACCCGAGCGAAGCGCGAGCGCGCCGTTGCCCAGGGACGAGAAGTCGACATCTCCCCGCGAAAGCGTTCGAACCGGTTCGGACGGCCCGGGCAGCTCCACCGGCGCCACGAACGGAGGAAGCAAACCCGACAGAAGACGAGCGGCTTCAGCCACGTTGCATACCCCAACCCGGCTGCAGTCGATATCGATGACCATTGAGTCGGGGCCCAGTGCCTTGACCCCAGTTGCCGGTGGGGCCGTATCGGTCGAAGGCGGTGGAATCATGAAGCGCTCCATGTCGACCCCATTGAGGGAGGCAGTTCGACGGATGTCGGCAAGACCGGTTTCGTAGTCGTCGAGCCCGGCGTTCAGGGAGTCGAGTGACCGCTGGATCAGGTTGACGTAGTTGATCGTCGGATCGGTATCCGGGAAAAGGCGCTGCTTCATGATCAACATCTCGTTGGCCGCGAAAAGGATGCTGTTCCTGGTGTTTGGCAGGGACGGGTGAAAATTCAAGCCGTCGAAGGCCGCCTTCTCCGCCTCCAGCCGCAGAGAGGCGTCCCGGGTGAAGTGCAACCGCGACCCGGTGCTGTTGTGAGACAGCCCGTGCATCGACATGATGCGGTGAACAAGGATGCAGGACGACCCGTAGAACGCGTCGACAACTGCAGATGCGATGTCGGGAGCGGTCGAGTGGAAGTACGACCCCAAAGACCGCTTGACCCTGTCTATGAGCTCACGGCTGACGACCGAATGCAGGATCATCGGCATCGAGTAGTGATTGGCCTGGAAGCGGTAGGCGCGCTCCAGGAGGATCCGGGGATCCTGCCTCTCGCAGCCCGAGGCGGGGAGATAGGCCTGAAGCCGGTTCTGTCGCCCAACTACCAGCGAGCTCGGCCAAAAGTAGGCCGCCGGGTGCCAGGTAAGCATCTCGGAGGGAAATCGCTCGAGAACTTGTGCGGCGACCGAGCAGGCGGTGGGGAGGATCCCGTCGTCGTCGCCCATCATCGTTAGATACCGACCGGTGGCGCTCGAGACCGCGCGCTCCCAGTTTTCGGACATCGATATCCCGTCGTCTGTCTGGACGTGGCGGGTCCGGTGGTCGCCAATCTCGGCCACCACCTGAGCTGTGAGTGGATCTGCCCCGACCTCGTGAACGATGATTTCCGTGTCGGGGTAATCCTGGGCGACCGCCGTCTGCAGGGCGTAGCGCAAGGTGTCGGGGCGCCGGCGGGTTGGGATGATGACTGAAAACTCGGGCAACTGCATCTCCGGGTTCGTGGGGCTCTCGTGGAGCGGCCCGGCGACTGGTTCCGGTGGGCCGGAGTAGTTTAAGCGAGGTCCGATGGTTGCATGCTTGCCCGGGCCTCTAGCTGTGCCAGCAGGGACGCCGCTTCCCCCTCGGCGGCCCGAATCTTTTCGAGCTGCACCTCACAACGCCTTCTCCAATCTTCCAGCTGGCCGGCGACCCCGCCAAACCAGCGCACCAACTCCGCCGAGGGCGGGCGGAAGAAGCGCGCCCACGGCGTGGTGGAGGGCTTGCGATCTCCGGGCGGGAGCGGCGCCTCTCCTGGATCGGCTCCCATGTGGCTGGGCGGCCCGACCGGTGGGATCTCGTCCCCTCCGGCGGCAACGAGCTTTCGCCGCGCCTGGATCTCGTGATGAAGAAAGTCCAGCAGTTCCGCCCGTTCGCCGGATGCCCGGCGAAGAGCCTTCAGCTCACGCTCGGCCTCACGTACCTCGAATCTGTAGTCAAACCGCCGCCGGAACGTGTTCCGGGTGAAATTACCGAGCGCGGCGCCGGCGAGCCTCAGACGGTCCGCCGCTCCTCCGGAGGCCCCCAGCGCCCGCAGCAGAAGGGTGAGTTTGGTCTCGAGGTCGAGAAGGAGCACGTCGAAGGGGGAGACGCTGCGGCCCATCTGCCTGGCGGTCGACGATGCGGAGGACCGGTAGGTGCGGAGGGCCTCGGGTAGCACGGCAATGCGTGCCCGGCATGCCACCGAGGTGAGGACGTCGATCTCCCAGTTGAAGACATGCGGCCGCCCGGTGCGGGTGCGCTCCGGGATCGGGATCTCGCTTAGATGCGCGCGGCGGAAGATCCCGTGGCAGGTCATCTCGAGCCAATCGTGCGGCCAGCAAAACAGATCGCGCCTCGACTCCGGCCAGTGGCGTTCGGGATGAAGCTCCGGGAACTCGATCACCCGCGGAGCCTGATCGTCTTCCTCCGTGACGAAACGAATCCAGGTGTCGCACAGTGCGATGTCGCCGTTCCGCTCCAGGTGGGCCACTACCTTGCCGAGGTAGGCCGGATCGGAAAGAAGGTCGTCATGATCGAGCCACCCGAAGTACTTGCCCCGGGCCTCGTCGCGCACGCGCAGGAAGTTGGGCAGCAGCCCGATGTTGGTGGGGTTTCGGAGGTAGCGGATGCGGGGATCCGCTTCGGCGAAGTGACGGGAGATTTCAGGGGTTCTATCGTCCGAGGCGTTGTCGCAGATCACCACCTCGAGGTTGGTGTAGGTCTGACCCAACACCGACTTCAGTGCCTCGGCCAGGTGGGTTTCCCCGTTGTAAACCGGCATCCCGATCGTGACCAAAGGCTCGACCTTTCGATCGTGGGGGACGGCGCTCATCGCCTCATCCTACGGGAGGGTTGTCAACCATCGTCGAGCGTGAGGGCACCCTCGGAACTTCCAATTTTGTTATCTCGATCTCGGTCTTCAGGTCGATGTAGCCCTTGTCCCCGCTAAGCCCCCGGACCCGGAAGTAAAGGCAGTCACGCCAGAAGTCGATCGGCTCCGACGCGGTGTTGTCGACTACTGCCACGGTGATCATGTACCGGCCGGGCAGGAGGTCGAGAACCTGGCGGAAGACGACCTCCACCGCGTCCCCGGGCCCGAATGACCCCACGGGGGCGTCTCGGGAGAGCGTGTTTGTCCCGAACAGGTCCTTGCCGTCCTCGGCGGTCAACTGGAAGCCTATAACCGGGTCTTCGACGTCTCGGTTGAACTCCACAACCACTTTCAGAGCGGTCGCATCACCGGTCGAGATCTTGTCCACCGGGGTGTCCGATGCGTCGCAAAGATTCACCGATGCGATCTTCCCCTCCCCGGTCCCCCACCGCTTGGAGGGTCTTGTTGGGACCTGCGCCGCCGGGTCGGCCTCCCGTTCGGCGAGCACCCGCTGCTGGTAGAGGCTCACCACCTCCCGGGACGGGCCTTCGGCGATGATGCGGCCCTCGTCCAGAAGGATCGCCCGGTCGCACATGCGCATCGCCGAGTGGGTGTCGTGCGTCACCAGGAGCAGTGTCCGCCCCCGCCGGCGGGTTTCGTTGAGCTTGGTGAAGCACTTGGCCTGGAAGGCGGCGTCGCCGACGGCCAGTATCTCGTCGAGGAGCAGGACGTCGGGGTCGACCTGGATTGCGATGGCGAACCCCAGGCGCACGTACATCCCCGAGGAGAAGTTGCGCACCGGGTTGTCGATGAAGTCGCCGACGCCGGAGAAGTCGACGATCTCGTCGTAGAGAGCGTCGATCTCGGAGCGTTTCATTCCGAGGATTGAGCCGTTGAGGTAGATGTTCTCCTTGCCGCTGAGGTCCGGGTGGAAACCCGCTCCCAGCTCCAGAAGGCCGGCCACC
>DASTUJ010000223.1 GCA_035759705.1 Actinomycetota bacterium
GTCGACCCTCGACTTCAACAACGCCAACGCCGCCGGGCTCATCGTCAGCCGGTGCGAGGCTGCCGCCTACCACCGCCGTCTTGGGCTGGACCGCTCCAAGTACTGGCCCGAGGTGCGGGACCAGCTGGACGCCGCCGACAAGGTCGCCGCCGTGGACTACCTGGATGCCCAGCGCCTGCGCTCGGTCCTGGCGAGGACGATGCTCAAGGTGTTCGAGGAGGTCGACGTCCTGGTCATGCCCACCAGCCTGGTGCCGGCGCCCCTGGTCGAAGAAGCCGAGGACTATCTGCTGGTTCTCTCCCGCAACGCCGTCCCGTGGAGCTTTCTGGGCTTTCCGGCAATCTCGGTTCCCTGCGGCAGGACGGCCGGCGGCCTCCCGGTCGGGCTGCAACTGGTGGCCCCTCCCCACGAAGAGGCGACGCTGGTGGCGCTCGGGAGCGCCTTCGAGTCCGCCCGCTAGCTCGCCGGGCGAGTGAAACGGCTGTGGTGGCTCCTGGTCCCGGCGCTGGCCCTGGCCGGTTTCTGGTTCCTGCGCAAGAACCCACCCCCGCCGGCGCTTCCCACCTGGGCGACCGCGTCCGAGGGGACCGAGCTACGGGACGGATTCCGCGTCCCCACCGGAGCGCTGCAGCTGGGCCCGGTCCTGCAACCCGACCCTAAAACCGGTTGGACGGCTGTCCTGGCGGTGACCGGCGACCCTCTCGAGGTCTGGGAGGACTACCTGCGCCAGCTGTCCGGACGGTTCCCGGACCGGGCGCTGGACCCGGAATCTCGCCGGGGCTGCCGAACGACGAGGGATGAAGGCTTCGGCTGCTACATCTCGCTCAGGTCGCCCGAGCCCGGGGGCACAGAGGTTATCGGAGCCACCCTTCTGAACGCCCCGGATGACGTGACGGGCCGCTACCTGGTGGTTGTCGAGTCAACCCGGTACCAGACAACGCTCGACTACCCCGAGGTCCTCCCGGAACCGTGGAAGGGCGGCCGGGCGCCCGACCCGAAGCCGGCCGGGAAGGCTCCGCAAGCGGGGGAGCCGCTGGCGCCGTCGACTACGGCGTACGACGGCGACGAGAACCGTTACGTGGTCATCGAGGGAAGTGAGTTGCTGGCGCAGTGGGGCGTCGGGAGCCTCACGGGAGGTTTCGAGGTGCTGCTGGCCGTCTCGCCCGGGGCCGACCCGGAAGCCATGGGGGAGGCCTACTCCCGGCAGGCCGCGCAGTACGAGGAACAGACGCGGGTGGAGCGGTTCACCTCAGGCAACACCGAGTACATCCATTACCTGCCCCCGGGCGGCGCCGGGGGGTACCAGGGGGACGTATGGGTGGTGGACCCGCTCGGGCCCGGCGGATTCATCTTCTACAGCCTGATCAACGATTGAAGGACTAGCTGGCGCCGATCCCCCGAAGCTGCTCGCTGGGGCGCATGGAGCACTCCTTCTTGCGGTAAACCGGGTGCATCTCGTTGTTGCAGACCGGGCATTCCTTGTCGTCCTCGTCCGCGTCCATCGTGATGTGGCAGGTCTCGCACTTGTACTCGGCCATAAACGCCTCCTTAGGGCTCGGGGCAGTCGATAGAACTCTTTCTACATGATCGCACCCCTGCCTCAGCTAAACAGGGTCTCTAAGGAGTTGTTTCCGCCGTGGGCGTGGGCGAAACCGGCGCCGGGCTCGCGGCCGGCTCCGGCGGCTCCTCCTCCAGGTCCTCCGGGGCAACGATCGTTCGCTTCAGCAGGAACTGCTGCTGGGGCCCCCGGACGTCGATGCGATCGTAGCCGAGCAGGGTGTGGCCCTCCCGGTCGAAGTAGAGAACCTGCAGGGCGATCGTGCTGTCCGACTCGGGCGCCAGCGACTTCAGCCCGGCGGCGCCGGTGCTTCCGACTCCGAGGATGACGGTGCCGTCCTCCTCGCCGGCCGACCACCTGTGCTCGTGCCCGTGGATGATCAGGGGCACGTCGCCGTAAAGGCGGGAGGCGGCCAGCTTGTCGTGAATCACCACGAGGTCAGGCGTTTCCTCCAGGGCCTCGAACTGCTCCTCGACCGTCCGGGAGAAGGCCCGCTTGGCCTGCTTCTGCTCATCGGTGGTGGGCTGCTCCACCTGCTTGTCGGGCGTGAACAGCGGGTCGCCGACGCCGAAGATTTTCAGGCCGCCCACCTCGGTGACGGTGCCGTCGACAATCCGGGCGTTCGGCTTGGACGCCACGGCCTCCTGGGTGACCGAAGAGTCGTGGTTGCCCCGGATGAACAGGTAGGGGACATCGAACCCGGTGATCCGGTCCAGAAAGCCGACCTCGAGCGGCGACCCCTCGGCAGTGGCGTCCCCGGAGTCGATCACGGCCTCCACGTCGAACCGGTCGGCCACCAGCTGGGCGACGTCGTAACCGACCGGGTTCAGGTGCAGGTCGGAGATGTGGAGGACGCGGATGGCGTCGGTGGGGATCGGGTCCTGCTCGGCGAGAAACTGGTAGAGCTGGAATGTGATGCCGCCGATCTCGTCCAGCTCGGTCCTGAGGGCGTTGAATCGCTGCCCGAACTGCTGGACCGGGCCCAGCAGTTCCGGCGACCGGCTGATCGCCCCGGTCAGGGTCGGCTGCCGGAAGGCGTCCGGGTTGTAGCCGGCGAACGCCCCCAGGTACAGCCCGAGAGGGGCAAACACCGCCGCGCCGAGGGCGATCGCCAGCTCCCAAGGGGAACGGACCCGGGCGATGGCTGCGACCAGAGCCCCGGCCACCAGGCCGCCCAGCAGCAGGCGGAGGGCGTACTTCTTCAGCGCCTCGATGAGGTCGGCCCGCAGGGTGGCGACCAGCGCATCCTGGGTCGGGCGGCTCTCGACCAGTGCCTCTGCGCTGTAGGTGTCGACCGAGGTGGGGGACAGGACGACCTCGACCGGGCTGAGGTGGGTGGCCGCCTCGATCGACCCGAACGGCGGGATGGAGACCACGGTGGTCCCGTTTAGCTGCGGCCTCAAGCCGATCTCGACCTTGCCCGGCCCCAGGTCGTACTCACCCCGGACCGCCGCCGCCATGAGCGCAAGAGAAAGCAGCGCTGCGGCCAGGGCGATCTCCAGCCACCGGGGCGGTAGAAAGCGCCTCCAGCCGCCGGCGGGCGCCGTGGCGTGATCCGCATCGATTGAAGGCTCGGGGCTAACTTTCGACAAGACGATCGAGGTTGGAGCGGACCTCTTCTTCGGGGATGTGCGTCAGGCTCTGCTCAACGACGGTCCCGTCCTGGTTTATGAAAATCCAGGCGCCCCGGTAGACGACGTCGAAATGCCGCCACAGCTTGCCCGAGTCGTCCACGCCGTGGACCATCGAATCCGGCCACCTGAAGTCCTTGACCGCCCGCTCCATGGCGGGCTGGCCGTCCTGTCCGGGCGACGTGAAGAACAGAACTTTACCTTCGTAGTCTCGCGCCACCTGCGCGACCATCGGCGCATCTCGCCGGCACGGAATTCACCAGGGGGCCCAGAACCAAAGGGCCACGTCCTTTCCCTGCAGCTCGGACCCGGTGACCTGGCTTCCCCCACCCAGCCGGGGGGCGGCGAACTCGAACAGGTCGGCGTTGTCGGCGGCCGCCGGCCGGCTGTCCTCGGATGGCGGCCGGGGAAACGACTCGGTGTTGTTGCCGCCGCACGACGCCAACAGCAGGAGCCCGACCAGGGCCGCTACCGGGCGGAGGGGACTCACCACGAGCAGTCCCGGCACTCGGCGGTTTCGTCCTCGATCTGAAGGGTGGCGTGTTCCACGGCGAAGCGGTTGGCGAGCAAACTCTGGGCCGACCGGAGGATCCCGGCCGAGTCGGCCCCGGCGCAGACCTTCAGGTGCGCGGAGGCGACCTCCATCTCGGAGGTCAGGGTCCAGCAGTGAAGATCGTGCACGTCCACCACTCCTTCGAGCTCCATCAGAGCCCTCGCAATCTCGTCCAGGTCCAGGTGCGGGGGAGCCGCCTGGACCAGTATCCGCAGCGTCTGGCTGGTCAGTCGCCACGTCCTCGGCAGTATGAACAAGCCGATTGCGGCGCCGGCGATGGGGTCGACGTACGGCCAACCCGTGAGGGCAATGATCACCGCAGCAACTATTACCCCGACCGATCCGAGCGCATCCGCTATCACCTCAAGATAAGCGGCGCGGACGTTCAAGCTTTCCCTGGCGCCTCCCCGGAGTAGCAGAAAGGCCACCATGTTGGCGGCGAGACCCCCGATCGCGACCAGCAGCATCGGCAGGTTCGCCACCTCCGGCGGGTCCTGGAACCGGCGGAAGGCTTCGAACAAGACGTACCCTCCGACGCCGAACAGCAGGACCCCGTTCGCCAGGGCGGCGAGGATCTCGAGCCGGTAGAGGCCGAACGTGCGGTGGGGATCTCTCCGCTGACGGCGGGCAAGCTGCATGGCTGCCAGCGCCATCCCGAGACCCAGGACGTCGGTGAACATGTGCCCGGCGTCGGAGAGCAGCGCGAGGGAGTTGGACAGAAGTCCGAAGGTGACCTCGACCACGAGGAAGACCAGGGTGACGACGAAAGCCCCGAGCAGGCGGTTGAAGTTGCCCGCCCGCAGGGCGTCGCCCACGTGGTGGTGGGTGTGGGCGTGGCTTCCACCCGGCCCGTGCGAGTGCCCGTGGTCGTGGTCGTGCAGGTCGTCGTGGACGCGGCGGGCGGGCCTAGCCATGGGCGAGGTGCTCCCGGGAGGTCCGGAGCAGCATCCGGATGTGCTCGTCGTCCAGGCTGTAGTAGATCAGGCGGCCCGCCCGGCGGTTCTTGACCACACCGGCGATGCGCAGCAACCGCAGGGCGTGGGAAACCGAGGTCTCGGGGACGTCCAGAGCCGCCGAGATGTCGTTGACGCACAGCTCCTCGGTTTCGAGGAGGGCGTAGAGGATCCGGGCCCGGGTGGCGTCGGCGAACAGCTGGAACATCTGGGCGAGCCGGCGCGCCTCGGCGACCGGCGGCACGCCGTGGTCCTCGACAGCTGAAGGAACAGATGTCTGGTTCGCCATGAACCCTCCAACGTATGACTAACTGTTCATATATCTTACGTCACGCGTGGAGGGGGCGCCGCAGTGTGGGGGTTTACTAGTGGGCTAGTCCGGCGAGCTTCAGCAGACGCATGAATCCGTACCAAACAGATCGCTTGATAGTCGGTCGCTCGTCGGCCGCAGCCCAAAAGTCCGGGTCCGTGTCGTACTGGGTCTCCGTGGCGCACCTCCTTTTTTGAGTTGGACCGACGACGCTAGCACTCAGGCCGCGGCGTCTGGTGGCTTTAAGCCAAACAAACCGGAGGTCAAGCCGAAAATTGCGATGCCGCCGAGCAGGGCACTGGCTAGCACAACCCCCATCGCCAGTAGCGTCAGGTCTGTAGGGGCCCGGCCCTCGAAGGTCTGAATCAGCACGGCGAGGATCAGGCCGATGTAGCCCGCGGAGGCGATCCACATGATCCGGCGTTTCCTGGCGCTCGAGAGCGCAGTGGCGGCGAGGAGCAGAGCGAGGATCGGCAGCACTTGAATCGCGTGCATGGTCACGGCATGCGGGAGCTTCATCACGCCGGCGGCGCCGAAGATCGCCAGGTCGGTCTCCTGGGGCGCCTTGTCGATGATCTCCCCGTTGGCGATGATCGCTCCGCCGAGGATCTGGGAGGCGATCAGCACGAGCATCCCGATCCGGACCCCGATGACCAGTGCCGGGTCGGCATCGAACGGCCTGAAGGCGTGGATGGCGATGACCACGATTGCGAGGCCGAGGACAGCGACAGTCAGGCCCATCAGAGAGAAGATCGTCGAGTCGAATAGCGTGTCGTCGTTGAAGTGTGAAGGAACCCCGCGCCACTTCTGGAGGCTGACGAAGAAGACCTCGAGAGCCGAGGTGACCGCAACGGTGACGGTCGCCGCAGCCAGCGTCCGCCGCCGGCGCAGCAGCGAGGCGATCCAGGTCAGCGTAACCGTGGTCAAGCCGAACGAAAGCCCGAAAGTGACCGGCTTTCGCCACGAGACGGGCCCCTTCCACGGTCCGCCGTCCACGAAGAAGACGCCGAGGTGGAACAGCCCGCTTAAGATGACCGCGGCGCCGAGAATCCAGCAGAACGTCTGGTGGGGCCGGCGGACCACCCAGGCCCGCCGAAAGGTGCCGAGTGTGGCATCCGTGACCCACGCAACAAGACGTGTGTCCATGGATTGACTATCGCGCAACGCCTCTGGGCGGAACAGAGTCACACTTAAGCAGGTTTACCCCTTGTTAAGCATTTTAAATGGTGGTACTTTGCACTGGTTGGGCAGTGTAAATAGCCGGGCAAGAACTAAGGAGGACGCTTTTGAGCGTAACGGAGCAACTTCTCAAGAACAACGATGACTACGCAGCCACCTTCGACAAAGGCGACTTGCCCATGCCTCCGGCCAAGCAGACGGCGGTTCTCGCCTGCATGGACGCCCGTCTGAACGTATACGGAATCCTCGGCCTCGAAGAGGGAGACGTGCACGTCATTCGTAACGCTGGGGGTGTTGCCACCGACGACGCGATCCGTTCTCTCACGATCTCGCAGCGACTGCTGGGCACCAAAGAGATCATCCTGATCCACCACACCGACTGCGGCATGCTGACCTTCACCGACGACGCTCTGGCTCGCCAGATCCAGGACGAGATCGGCCTGAAGCCCCGATTTGCCATGGAGTCGTTTCCGGACCTCGATGAGGACGTCAAGCAGTCGATCGCACGGATCAAGGCCAGCTCGTTCATCCCGCACACCGATCAGGTCCGGGGATTCGTCTACGAGGTGGAGACCGGCAAACTCCGGGAGGTTGTGTAACCGAAGTCGATCACGTTGCTGGAACGTCATATTGACAACGTGGCAACCGCCGGGTCACCGGAATGAAACAAACCACGACTACGTTGTAGCCAAGACTGAGCGGAGAGCCCACTGGGAGGGCTCTCCGTTCTTCTTATTTCGCCCCCCTCCGGATGGCATCCCAGTCTCGGGTCGGACAAATTCAGAAAAAGTTCGGATCACTGAGAGTCGTCATTCGTCACCTTGGGTACTCTGGAGGGGTGGCTGTGACAACCCGCTTCCGCAGGGCCTTCCTGGTCCTCCTAACGGCCGCCACCGGCATGGTAGCCGCAGTGCCCCCGGCCTTAGCGGCGACGCTTCCCACCGGATTCACAGAGACTCTCGTGACCGCCGGTCTGTCCGCCCCAACTGCGATGGACATCGCTCCCGACGGCCGCATCTTCGTCACCCAGCAGGGCGGGGCGGTGCGTGTGATAGCCAACGGAGCGCTGCTCCCAACTCCATTCCTGACACTGTCGGTAGACCCCCAGGGCGAGCGGGGCCTCCTCGGCATCGCCTTCCACCCCAACTTCGCAACCAACGGGTGGGTGTACTTCTACTACACGGTCCCGGGGTCGCCCCCGCACAACAGGGTGAGCAGGTTCACCGCCATCGGCAACGTCGCCGCGGCGGGCGAGACCGTCATCCTGGACCTCGAGAACCTCAGCGGCGCCCAGAACCACAACGGCGGCGCCATCCACTTCGGCCCCGACGGCAAGCTGTACGTGGCGGTCGGTGAGAACGCCAATCCGCTCAACTCCCAAACGCTCAACAACCGTCTCGGCAAGATCCTGCGCCTGAACGCCGACGGGACCATCCCTGCCGACAACCCGTTCTTCTCCGCGGCGACCGGCGCCAACCGCTCCATCTGGTCGCTCGGCCTGAGGAACCCGTACACCTTCACCTTCCAGCCCGGCACCGGCCGGATGTTCATCAACGACGTCGGCCAGAGCGCCTGGGAGGAGATCAACGACGGCGTCGCAGGCGCCAACTACGGGTGGCCCTCGACCGAGGGCCCGACGACCAACCCCAACTTCCGGACGCCGCTGTTCTCCTACGGGCACGGGAGCTCGCTGACCACCGGCTGCGCCATCACCGGAGGAGCCTTCTACAACCCGGCCACCGTGCAGTTCCCGTCGACCTACGTAGGCAAGTACTTCTTCGCCGACTTCTGCAGCGGGTGGGTCCGGACTCTCGACCCGGCTAACATCCCGTCGCCGACCAACCCGAGCTCGGCCCCCGGCTTCATCTCCGGCCTGGCCAACCCGGTGGACCTCAAGGTCACTCCGGCCGGGAGCCTCTTGATACTGACCCGCGGCAATGGCTCGGTGATCGAGATCAAATACCCGGCGCCGCCGGTCGGCCCGACCATCGCCCACCCATCCTCGACCAGGATCGTGAACGGCAACCTGCGTAGCGGGTCGGCGGCCAACCTGGCGGCCAACGACAACAGCTTCTTCCAGGTCAACACCGCGACAGGCTTCAAGACCTCCTGGTATGCGTCGATGACGAACGTCCCCAACACCGCCACCAACCTGAGCCTCACCTACTCCGGATCGAACTCGGTGGCCTGCTCGCAGACCCTTCAAGCCTTCAACTTCACCACCCGAACCTGGGTGAACCTCGACACCAGGACGGTCGGACCCGCAGAGGTGACCATCGCCGAGCTGGAGCCTCCGGGCGCGGCCCGGGACTACGTGAGCAAGAACAGCGGCCGGGGCGATGTACGCCTGCGGGTCATCTGCCAGGGCGCCCGGGCCACCGGCCCCTTCTTCTCGAGCGGCGACTTCGTGGAGCTAACGTACACGGGATAAAGCTCGATGAATCTTCTAGGGCCAGTCGGGGTAATAATCGTCTTGAGCCGCTACCCCGGCGGCACCGTTTAGAGGAGGTAGATATACATGGCAGATTCCGAACAGGATCTCGGTGGAGACGTCACCGACACCGGTGACACCGGCGCAGGCGCCGATGCCGGCGCAGGAGACGCGGGCGACACCAGCACTGTCGCAGACGACTTTCCCACGGTAGAGCCGGCTCCCGAGCCCGACAACCCTCGCTACAGCACCGAGCACGAGGAGCCCGAGGGCGAACCGCAGCCGATCCCCGGTGGCGATGGCGGCGAAGCCTAACCCGGAATCTCGCTTCAACTGCCGCCGGAGGCGCCCATCGGGCGCCTCCGGCGCGTTCAGTCCTCCAGAAGGTAGTGGAGGAACCGCTCGGGGGACTCCAGAAAGTCCCGCCAGGTCTTGACCAGCTCCGGGTCCTCGAAGCTGTCGGCTTTGCGCATGCCCCAGGGGCCCGGCTCGAAGACGGTGGCACC
This sequence comes from Actinomycetota bacterium, assembly GCA_035759705.1. NCBI lineage: Bacteria > Bacillati > Actinomycetota > Actinomycetota bacterium. The sequence continues at coordinate 9,122 of DASTUJ010000223.1, forward strand.
CGGCAGGGTGACCAGTATTGGTGAGTGGGTGCTGACGATCACCCGGCTGCCTCCCTGCGCATCAGGTCGAGCAGGCGGACCAGTGACAGGTTGTAGGGGAGCGGCGAGTCCTCTGCACTCGCCTCAACGCCGACCAGGTTCACGAACGGGTTCCAGACCCCGAGTCGGGGATAGACCTCGGCGAGCGCCTCGATCAGCGTGTTCTTCCCTGCCGTTCTCGCCGACGAGGAACGTCACCCCGGCCGGGATCTCGAAGCCCTTGTCGGCGATCAGCTGGGCGACTGCCGGAACGTTGAACGGCCAGGCCGCTGGGTCCGGGGCGTAGTTGTGCGGCGGCCGGCAATCCAACCCGCTCGAAGTGCCGGATCATCCCCGAAGCATAGAGCCCAGTTTGCGCCTCCCTGGGCTGGAGGCACCGTTATAGGAGCACAGCAGCTAGAAGTGCAGGTCGACTCCGAAGAAGATCAGGGGCCACAGCAGCAGCGCCAGAAGAAACGAGAACGCGGCGTTGAGTGTGTCGAAGTGGACGTAGTTGTTGGCGCTTGCAACGAAGAACCCGACCACCACGTAGACCAGCGAGAAAATGCTTCGCATCAGGCAGTTCCCTTCACGCTTGACGGGGAGGACCCCGGTCCGCCCCTTTGCCGCCGAAAACTTAAGAAACCGGAGTCTATACCTCCACCTCCGCCGGACCGGACCCCCACCCGAGGGACTCGTTCCAGCTTCCCCGGGCTAGGTACAGGCCGCACGCCGCGAGGGCCGCGAAGATCGTGAGGTTGACCCAGAGGCGGGGGTGCGCCAGGTCGACCTGCTCGCGGTAGCGCAGCACCTGGACCCCAACCGCCGGCAGGATCAGGAACAGAACCGGCGAAGCCAGGCGGACCCGGTCCCGGTCGTTCTCCCGGGCGATCGACAACAACAACGAGCCGATGACCAGCACCCAACCGGAAAGCACGCGGGCAGTCAGCGGGGTCAGCGTCCACGGGAACGACGTGATCAGGTAGTCGGGAGAGACGAAGGCGGCCAGCGCGTCGAGCACCAGGATCGCCCCCAGCCCGATGAACAACATGCGCATCCCGCGGGGCAGTGGGGCGCCAGCCGGAGGGAGCGCCGAACGCTTCTGGTGGTAGAGGTACATTGCCAGCAATAGGGGCGGCGGCAGGATGTAGCTGGCCAGCCAGATGTTGAAGCGCAGGGTCCCGGTGAAGAACAGGTCCCAGTGCAGGGCCGTCGCAATCATCTCGGCGCTCGTGAAGACGAAGGCGGCCGGGATGATCACCCGGATCATCTCCCACCGCCTGGCCAGGAACTGAAGGATCAGGGTCGGGGCGAAGGCGAAGTAGAGGCCCCCGAGCACCGCCGCCATGACCACCGACTTGATCTCCCATGCGAACCTGGTCGCGGTGTCCTCCGGGAAGAACCCGATGGTGGCCAGCGACGCCACTCCGAAGAACACCTCCAGGCCGAGGACCCCCCGGAAGAACGGGTGGATCGGCGTGCCGGTCGCCCTGCGGGTGTCACTCACTGCGGAACGACCTGATCGAGAGGGCAACCAGTGCTGCGGCGCCCAGGGTGAACAGCCCGAACCACAGCCGGTCCGGAAGCTCGGATGAGGAGAACAGGCTGCGGTGAATGAACGAAGCGGTCAGCACCCCGACCGCAAACACCGCCATCGTGATCGCGCCCGTGCGCATGCGGCTCCAGAGGCCCATCCGGCCGAGCAGCAGGCTGCCGATCCCGAACGACAGGAAGGGGGCCGAGTACAGCTGGGCCAGCTCGTCGGGGATCGGCCAGGGCCAGACCCCGGCCATCGTCGACGGTGCCACGAAGAGGGCGGCCGCCAGGAGGGCCAGAAGGATCCCCTGGCCGAGCAACCAGGCGCGAACCCAGGCCGGCACGTTGCCCCCACGGCCGGCGGCCAGTATCTCGTTGCGGTGGGCCCAGGCCACCCAGAGGGCGATCGCCGGGTAGACGCCGTACGCCACGAACCAGATCCAGGTCTGGATCGTCGAAAAGTCGAACAGGTCGGTGTGCAGCAACGACACCACGAAGATTCCGGTGGTCCAAACGGCGGTCATCACGGGGACCACGGTGATGTCGCTCCATCGGTTGTACAGGCAGCCGCCGAGCAGGAGAACGAAAGCCGAGAGGTACATCGCTCCCAGAAAGCGGGCGTGGAGTGCCGGGATGGAGAACGGGATGGACTTCTGGATCTCAGGAAGGAAGTAGCCCCAGAACCCGATCCAAAGCGCCGAGAGGCCGACGGCGGCGAAGAACAGTTTCTCCCAGCGGGCGACGGCGGGCGGGGCGTCCTCTTCCGAGGCTCCGACGCTCGTCTCCATGCCAGCATCCGTGTCCATGCCCAGCGGGATTCTAATAACCGCCGGCTCGATTTGGAACAGAAACTGCCGGCGAAGCCTTACAGGTAGAAGATCGGGTCCACCCGGGCGCCGTTCAGGCGAACCTCGAAGTGCACGTGCGGGGTCTCGCAGGACCCGGTGCAGCCGACCAGGCCGATGACCTGACCACGCTCGACCCGCCCTCCGGCGACCACCTTCACGCTCATGTGGGCGTAGAGCGTGGTGACGCCGCCGCCGTGGTCGATCATCGAGCAGATGCCGTAGCCGCTTCCGCACGCGGCGCCCGACACCGTCCCGCTCTGCGACGCCAGGATCGGTTCGCCGGTCCTGCCCCTGAGGTCGATGCCCGTGTGCATGCCGTCGGAGCGCACGCCGAACCCGGACAGGAACTCGCCGTCTACCGGCCGCAGGTAGCCGGTGCCGCCGTCGACCCTCGGCTGGGGCGCAAGCGGGGCCGGAGCGAGAGGCTTTATCAGCGCCACGGGGGCTACGGCGCCCAGCGCCGGTGAGATGTACCGGGCCCGGGGCGGCTCCGCCGGCTCAGAGCCGGCGGCCCCGAAATAAACGATGACCGACCCGAGCAGTGCCGCCGAAACTGCCAGCACGGTTGAGATCCTGCGGACGACGGTCGTGGTCGAAACCAGCCCCGCCTCCTGGCGCCCGGGGTGAGGGGGGCGCAGGCGCGCAATGGGCGTGATGACCAATTGGGGCTCCTATCCGGATTCGACCGCGTGAAGTTGCTAGGGGAGAAGGACGAGCGTCACCCTATTACATGCGAAACGAAGCGTGTCGGGTTAAGGAGCCTTGGCGGCGTGACAGAACTACCCGAGCGGCGCGCCTATTGCATCCTTCTGCTCTTCGTCGACGAGCTCCGGGTAACCGAGCCCCTGCATCAGCTCGTCCTCGGAGTCCAGGGCCTCCCGGCGGTTCAGGAGGGCGTCGGCGGCGACACCGGCCAGCTCGGCGACGAACTTGTCGACGTCGTTCTTGCTCCAGACGAGCCACTGCTGCAGCAGCGCCAGATCTGAGTGAAACCGCTCCTTGAACTCATGGGCCTCGTCGAGTTCCGGCACCTGGATCTCATAGGTGAACAGGATCTGATCCGTGCCGACATCGGCTTCCGGAATGTTGTTGGAGTGCTCGGTCGGCCGGTACTTGAGCAGCTCTGCAGTTCCGCTCATGGGAACTATGAAGCTGACGACCCCCTCTTCGGGACGGTGGGTCTGGATGTCCTCGACGTCCAGCTCAACCGGGACGGCGCCGTAGGTGTCCATCCAGTAGGCGGAGTCCTGGACCTCCTCACGACTGGCTCTCGCTATCGCGGCGAGCATCTGATCCATCTGGGGGTGAAGTTCGGCCCGTAGCTCACCGTCGGAAAACAAGGGTTCCATCTCAATCCTCTCGCGTCTGGACAACCATCTTGTTCTTCTTATCGGCATCTGTCGGGACTTGCGATAGCGGATCCTGCGATTCGCTCTCAGGCGTCCATTAGGTCCCCGCCCAGAAACGCCTCGTAGGCCCCAAGGTCCAGCAGGCCGTGCCCCGAGAGCCCGAACAAAATGGCCTTGGAATCGCCGGTCTCCTTGCAGGCCAGCGCCTCGTCGACCGCCGCCCGGATTGCGTGCGACGACTCGGGGGCCGGGATGATGCCCTCGGATCGAGCGAACTGGACTGCGGCCTCGAAAACCTTGCCCTGCGGGTAGGCGACTGCCTCGATGATCCCGTCCTTCACCAGCCGGCAGACCAATGGGGCGTCGCCGTGGTACCTGAGGCCCCCGGCGTGGATGGCCGGCGGGATGAACTTGTGGCCGAGCGTGTACATCTCGAGCAGGGGAGTGGTCTCTGCGGTGTCGCCGAAGTCGTACTCGAAGGTGCCCTCCGTCAGGGTCGGGCATGCCGTGGGCTCGACCGCGATGAACCGCATGTCCTTGCCGCCCTTCGTCTTGTCGGGGACGAAGGGAAAGGCCAGGCCGGCGAAGTTGGACCCCCCGCCGACGGCGCCGATCACGAGGTCCGGAAAGTCGTCCGCCATCTCCATCTGGAGCTTGGCTTCCAGCCCGATGACCGTCTGGTGGAGCAGGACGTGGTTCAGCACGCTGCCCAGGCAGTACTTGGTGTCCTCCCGCTTGGCGGCGTCCTCGACCGCCTCTGAGATCGCGATCCCCAGCGACCCCGGTGAGTCGGGGTCTTCGGCCAGGATGGCGCGCCCGGCATCGGTCTCGTTGGACGGCGAAGCGACCACCCGGCCGCCCCAGGTCTGCATCATGACCCGCCGTCCCGGCTTCTGGTTGTAGGACGCCCGCACCATGTAGACCTGGCACTCGAGGTCGAAGAACGCACACGCCATCGAGATCGCGCTGCCCCACTGGCCGGCACCGGTCTCGGTTGCGATGCGCTTCACGCCCTCGGACTTGTTGTAGTAGGCCTGGGCGATTGCCGTGTTGGGCTTGTGCGACCCGGCCGCCGAGACGCCCTCGTACTTGTAGTAGATGCGGGCCGGGGTGCCGAGCAGCTTCTCCAGGCGCCGGGCCCGCACAAGCGGGGACGGCCGGAAAGTCTTGTAGACGTCCATGACCGGGCCGGGGATGTCGACCCACTCGTCCGTCGTGACCTCCTGTCCGATCAGCGCCATCGGGAAGAGGGGGGCCAGCATCTCCGGGCCGATCGGCTCCTTGGTGCCGGGGTGGATCGGGGGCGACGGCGGCGTCGGCATCGACGGGACCACGTTGAACCAGGCTGCGGGGATCTGGCTTTCGTCAAGAGTGAACTGAGTGGAGTCGGACGCCATGGCTCTCTCCTTCGGTCGCAAGTTGTAGGTAGTTATTAAAGCCTGCCCGGTGCTTTTGTTCTAATTCGAACGACCCGAAGGTGTCATGGGTGCTGGCTAGACTCCTTTCGTGATCAAGACGTCTAAGCCGGATCTGGAGCTGGGCGGCTACCTGTTCGAGCTGTGGCTCGCCGGCAACGGATGGGTGAGGCGCCGGGTGGAAACTGTCGACTTCCTGGGGGCCGGCAGTCTTCGACGGAGCGTTAGCGTGGACTTTGAGATCCCTGAGACGAACTTCGTCACGCCCCACCCGCTCCCGGTTCCGCTGGCTCTTCTGGAGAGGCGGCCGCTGGTCGATTTCGACATTGTCGACGAGGCCGGGTCGGCCATGCCCGTATGCACCCGTGCGGAGAACGCCTACGCCGCCTGGTCGATGCTTGCTGCGGTGGCGGCGGCAGAGATCAACGATGCGGATGGCGAGAGCGCCGACCGGGCCATCGAACCCCTGTACGAGGATCTGAGGATCATTGCGTTCGGCGACTCGCAGGCAGCGCTGCAGCTTCTGGAGGACCTGGGGGAGTCTGAAGACGACCTGAAGCGAACGCTTGCTGAAAGCTCTTTCTTCGATGCTGTGGCGAGGACGCTGGCGACGGTGTTCCTTCTCCTGGTGCCGGTAGGTGGTTCGCCCGGACAGCGCCGGGTGGTCAAGTTTCGTTACACCCTGGGGCTCAAACGCTTCGGATCCGGACCGGAGCGGTTTTGCCAGGCGATGGGATGGATGCCCGCCGGATTCGAGTTTTACGTCCCGGCGGTGGGCGAGTCGGAGAGTTACCACTTTGAGCTGGCCGCCCCCACCGACCTGGAGGTTGCCCGGTCGCGCCTTCGCCTTAAAGATCCCGTAACCGGGCGGGAGGAAATCGAAGGTGTATCCACCGGCACCCGGGCCCACCTGTACACCACCGGCAAGGAGCCCGACGTCGACGGTACAGCGCTCGTTTGGCTGCAGATTTCCAGGACCGGACTGCTCCGCTCCGGATGCGTGGTAGCCGGGATGATCTTGGCGGTCCTGCTGTTCTTCTTCGCAACCGGCCGGCTCGACAGGCCTCCCCGGGATATCCAGAGCGCCATCCTGCTTACCCTGCCGGCGCTGGTTGCGACGCTGGTGGTCAGGCCGGGGGAGCACGGTCTGGTCACCGAACTCCTCCTTGGAGTCCGGTCGGCAATTGCCCTGGCTGGGGCGGCGGCCTACACCGCGGCGCTGCTGCTAGGTTCGGGAACGCGCGGTGAAATGCTGTTCGTGTCCTGGAAGGTCCTGCTTGGACTCAGCAGTCTTTGCTTCATGTCCCTTTTACTGGCATTCTTAATGTGCAAGCGGAAGTCTTCAGCCGCAACGATCACTTAGCAGGAGCGGTATGAAAGAGACCGGATCCACCGAGGCCAAGCCGATGACCGCAGGATGGTTCCTTCCATCGGCCGAGGTCAACCGTGTGACTGCAAGGATCTTTCACGGCAAGATCGTCACCCGGCAGCCGAGCGATGTCCTGGCCTCATTGAGAAGACTTCAGGAAAAAAGGGCGTAACTCTCAAGTTTCGGCCAACGCCCGTCTTATCGCTTCGACCGATCGGTCGACGTCCCCGGCCGTCGTCGACCAGTTCGACACCGATATCCGCATGAACCGCCGGCCCCGCCAGGTTGTACCGCCGGCCCAAAATGTTCCTTCCCCCTGAACCGCTTCGATCACCCGATTCGTCAGCTGATCCGTCCCGAAGCTCACCAGCACCTGGTTCAGCTCAATCACGTTGCCGATCTCCACGCCGTCGATCCTCCCCAGCTCTTCGCCGAACCGCCGGGCGTGGGCGCAGCACCGGTCGATGAGATCCGCCAGGCCATCCCTTCCCAGCTCCCGCAGAGCCGCCCAGGTGGCGAAGCCCCGGGCCCGGCGGGACGACTCCGGCACGTAGTCCGCCGGGTGCCGCCGCGCCCCCTCTCCATGGCCGGTCAGGTACGCCGCGTTGTAGGACATCGAGGCGACGTGCGCTTCGGGGTCGGCGCAGAAGACGTAGCCGCAGTCGTAGGGCACGTTCAGCCATTTGTGGCCGTCCACCGACCACGAGTCGGCCAGTGCGATTCCGTTCACCAGGTGCCTGGTGGAGGGGCTGGCCGCGGCCCACAGCCCGAAAGCGCCGTCGACGTGCACCCAGGCGCCGTGCTCCTTCGCCGCTTCGCACCCGGCCTCGAGGTCGTCGCAGGCGCCGGTGTTCACGTTCCCCGCCTGGAGGCAGACGATGGCCGGGCCTCGGGGACCCGAAGCCAGGACACCGTCCAGCGCCGCAGTGTCGATGGCCCCGTTGGGGCCGGCCGGCACCGGCTCAACCGCCGCGTTTCCGATCCCGAGCAGCCGCAGCGCCCGGTCGATGGTGGCGTGGCGTTCCTCTGAGGCGACGATGCGAATCCGCGGTGCACCCTGCAGGCCCTGCTCCTCGACGTCCCAGCCGGCCTTCGCCAGCACCGAGTGCCGGCCGGCGGCGAGGGCCACGTTGTTGGCGCCCTGACCTCCTGTCACCAGACCGAACGAAGCGGAGGCGGGTATGCCGAAGAGGTCCTTCAGCCACTCGCCGGCGACGTCCTCGACGATCGCCCCGGCGGGCGACGTTGTGTAGTTGAAGGCGACCTGGTCCCAGCCGGTGGCAAGAATGTCGGCAACGGTGGCGGAGTCCAGCGACCCGCCGACGACGAAGCCGAAAAACCGTGGCCCGGCGGTGGTCATTAGGGCCGGCTCGACCGCCGCCGTGAGTTGTTCCAGGACCGTTCGAACGCCGGCGCCCTGCGCCGGAAGCGGTCCGCCGAGGGCGTCGATGAGGCGGGCGGGGTCGACGGAAGGGGCGACCGGCCGATCGTGGAGACCGCCCCGGTATTCGGCGATCTGATCAGCTGCCCAGTGGAGAGCGTCGCCGAGGTCGGACACCCGAAGGATTATAGAAGCCGAAACCGGACGACGGCCTCAGCCGGCTAGGCGTACGATGAACCGACCACCCGAAAAAAGGGGAAAATCATGGTCAGAACCATCCTCATGGTCATCGGCGCAATCGTAGTGATTCTGTTCATCCTGCGGGCACTGGGGTAGGCCCGGCGCGGGCGGTGGGAGCGGAGGTTAGGGGGCTGGGTCGCCCGATGCAAGGCTGTGGTAAGCGCCCGCCGCCACGTACGTGACATGGGTGTTCAGAACAAGGGTTGGGACCCGGCGATCGGTCGTCGAACCATCCCCCACCGTCCCAAGGCCATTCCATCCCCAACCGTAGACCTCGTCGTTCTTGACTCCCAGGCTGTGAAGAACGCCTGCCGAAGCGTCCTGCATGCCGGTGCCGGTCACCACCGGACGGTACCGGTCCAGGCCCGTGCCGTCGCCAAGCTGCCCGAAAATGTTCCACCCCCACGAGTGGAGCCTGCCGTCTTGGCCAACAGCCAGTGAATGGGCGAAGCCGGCCGAGACCTTCTTGATTCCCTGCAAGCCTGGGACCAGGCCCGGGAGAGGGTGGCTGGTCGCAGACCCGTCACCCAGCTGTCCGACCCCGTTCCATCCCCACGCCCATACCCTGCCCGTGATGTCCGACGCCAAGCCGTGAAGTGCCCCGGCAGAGATGCCCGTAATGTTCTTGAGTCCGACCACCCGCACCGGTGAGTTCCGCTGCGTCGCCGTTCCGTCGCCCAGCTGGTTGTAACCGTTCCACCCCCACGCCCAC
>DASTUJ010000224.1 GCA_035759705.1 Actinomycetota bacterium
CGTGAATGCGCAGGCTCTCGAAATCGTTGAACTTGCCGACGCCGGCGAAGGCCATGCGGTCGTAGATCTCGGAGATCTTGTGGAGTGTGCTGGAGGGGTTCTCCGCCACGAACAACACCCCGTCGGCGTAGTCCATCGCCATTACCGACTTACCCCGCTTGATGCCCTTGCGGGCGTAATCGGACTTGTCCTTCATGAACTGCTCGGGCGATACGTAGAAAGGAAGGCTCATCTAGTCCACCACCGGCCTTTCGGCTCCGGGGACCCGCTCCTCGGTGGACTGGCCCAGCTTGGAGCGCTCCTGCAGCAGCTCCTGGAACAGCTCGGCGATGCGGGCGTCACCGTACTCGGTGAACCCGTCGGCCGTTATCGAGGCGATGTTCGGGTAGATGCGCCGCAGCACGTCCGGCCCGCCGGTGCCCACGTCCTCCTCCGAGGCGTCGAACAGGGCCTCCAGGGCGACCTTCAGGGCGTCGTCGGCAGTGATGCCCGGCCGGTAGCGCTTCTTGATCGTGGCCCGGGCGTCGCGGCCGCCGGACCCGGTGGCCCAGTACTCGCTCTCCTCGTAGCGGCCGCCGGTGACGTCGTACTTGAAGATCCTGCCCACTCCGGCGCGGTCGTCGTACCCGGCGAACAGCGGCACGACCACCAGCCCGGCCTGCATGGCGAGCATCAGGTTGGCCCGGATCATCTGACCCAGTTTGTTGGCCTGACCTTCGAGGCTGAGGCGTTCGCCCTCGATCTTCTCGTAGTGCTCGAGCTCGGTCTGGAACAGCTTGGTCATCTCGATTGCAGGACCTGCCGACCCGGCAATGGCGACCGCCGACCAGCGGTCGGTGCGGAAAACCTTCTCGATGGAGCGGTGGGCGATCGAGTAGCCCTCGGTCGCCCGGCGGTCGCCGGCGATCATCACGCCTGTCGCGTGCTTCAGCGCCAGGATCGTGGTGGCGTGGGGCGCCTCCAGGGGTGTGGACCCGCTTAGGTCCGGCATGCCTTCGACGTCCATTCGCCTCAGCAGGCTGCTGAAAGAGGAGGAATCCAACGAGGCGCCCGGGGCGGTGTCGAAAGGGAAGTGCGGATAGTCCATCATCGGCATTCTAACCGGCCCTCCGCGGAGTGTTCCCAGCGGCGGACGGGCGTGTCGAGAACTCTCGCCGGGTTCCCAAAAGACCCGGCAGGCGGCTGAGCACCAAAAAGGGGGCCCCAGGAGGGCCCCCTTTTTGTTTTGGTAACGATCAGCAGTTGTTGTTGTTGTCCGCTTCGACGCAGGTGTCGCCGCTGTTGCCGCTGTTGCCCGAGTTGCCGCTGGCTCCGCCGCTGCCACCGTTGCCGCTGGCTCCGCCGCTGCCGCCGCTGCCACCGTTGCCGGAGACCCCGTTGCCGCCGTTGCCGTTGCCGCCGCTGCCGCCGGCCGCTGCGCCGCCGCTGCCGCCGCTGCACCCAGTGGTTACTACGCCGCCGGCGTCGCAGGTGCCGCTGCCGCCGTTGCCGCCATCGCCGCCGCCACCATCGCCGCCACCGGTCGTGGCCCCGGCGTGGTCGCCGCTGCCTCCGGCTGCTCCGCCGCCCCCGCCGTTCCCGCCGTTGCCGCCGGCGTTTCCGCCGTTGCCTGCCACCGCTGCTCCGCCGTGGCCGCCATCGCCGCTGCCGCCGGTCGCCGCGCCGCTGGCTCCGCCGTTGCCGCCGTTACCTGCGTCGCCGCTGGAACCACCCTCGCCGCCGTCGCCCGTGCTGCCGGTGTCTCCGGTGTCGCCGGTTTCCAGGTCGAACTCCTGGGAGCACTCGGTCGTGTCGTTGCCCGGGCCGTTGGCGTCGCAGTTGTTCTCTGCGAATGCCGGCAGGCTCATCGCTGCGATGAGGCCGATTGCCAGGACTGCGCCGGTGATCTTCTTGGTTGCGTTCATTTCGTTTTCTCCTTTATCCCCGCCGGACTCTTTGTTTCGGACAGGGGTAGGAGCAGGACGCGCCGGAATGCTTACGAAAAGTGAAGAAAGAATTTTGAAGAAGACTTCCGCTGGCTAGGGGCTACTGTCCGCCCTTTTGAACATAGCTGCGGACGAACTCCTCGGCGTTTTCCTCGAGGACCTCGTCGATTTCGGAAATCAGCTTGTCGACTTCCTCGGTGCTGCGGCGTTCGGATTTGGGCGGAGCCTCTACCTCGGCGTCCGTATTCTCTTCCGACCGGCGTCTTACGCGCTTTTGATCTTCTGCCATTAGATATTCACCTTGTACAGATTGTAGCCTTCCCGGCCGATTTCAATCATGACTGAAGCCGGCGGAGCAGGTCGGCGGCGTCGGTCGCGGCGTCGAACAGTGCCCCGGTTGCGGCCTTGGTGCCCTTCAAAGGCTCCATCATCGGGACCTTCTGGAGGGAGTCGGCCCCGGTGTCGAAGATCACAGCGTCCCAGGACGCTGCCGTGACCTGCGACGAGAACCGGCCGAGCGCCCGTCCCCGGAAGTAGGCCCGGGTGTCCTCGGGCGGGTTGGTGATCGCTCGCTGCACCTCGTCCTCGGAGACCAGAGTCTCAATCTGGCCGGTTTCGACCATCTTGTAGTAGACGCTCTTATCGATCCGGATGTCGTGGTACTGCAGGTCGACCAGCGCCAGCTTGGGGTCGTCCCACTGAAGGTTGTGGCGATCTTTGTAAGCGTTGATCGTGCTGAGCTTGGCCACCCAGTCCAGCTGGCGGTCGAGCGACATCGGGTCGGTTTCCAGCGCAGCCAGGGTCTTCTCCCAGCGTGCTACGACATCGGAAGTCACGTCATCGGTGTCCTGATCGGCCAGGTACTTCTGCGCCCAGTCGAAGTACTCCCACTGAAGGTCGACCGCGGTCACCGAACGGCCGTCGGCCAGCTCTACCCTGGCTTTGCAGGTGGGGTCGCGGGAGATCGTACGCAGGGCGGCCACCGGATCGGCGATCCGCAGGTCTGCGGTGATGAAGTTGTCCTCGATCATTGACAGGACGATCGCCGTTGTGCCCACCTTGAGGAAGGTGGATATCTCGCTCATGTTGGCGTCGCCGATGATCACGTGGAGCCGGCGGTACTTGTCCGGGTCGGCGTGGGGTTCGTCCCGGGTGTTGATGAGGGGCCGGCGGAAGGTGGTCTCCAGCCCCACCTCGACCTCGAAGAAGTCCGAGCGCTGGGAGATCTGGTAGGGGACATCCTTGGACGAGGAGGCACCCTCCGAGCCGACCTTGCCTGCGCCGGTGTAGACCTGGCGGGTAACGAAAAACGGGGTGAGCATGGTGACGATGTTCGGGAACGGCGTCGACCGGCTCATCAGGTAGTTCTCGTGGCATCCGTAGGAGTTGCCTTTGCCGTCGGAGTTGTTCTTGTAGACGAGGATCCGGTTCCGGTCGGGCAGCGACCGCCCTGCGGCCTCCAGACTCCCGGCCAGGATGCGCTCGCCCGCCTTGTCGTGGACTACCAGGTCGCGGGCGTTACTGCACTCCGGGGTGGAGTACTCGGGGTGGGCGTGGTCGACGTAGTATCGGGCGCCGTTCTCCAGGATCACCGACACCAGGCCGCCGTCGTCCTCCAGCAGCTCAAGCCCGGCCCGCTCGAAGGCGCCGCGGGCGTCCCGGAGTGGGGTCTCCTCCTCGTAGTCCCACCGGACCCGCTTCAGGCGGGGGGAGACGTAGGAGTTGATCAGCAGGGAGGACGCGAATATCGGGTTGTGCTCCTCATCGCCTTTGCTGATGATCCCGTATTCGGTTTCGATGCCCATCACTTTTGGAACGGCCACGGTTACTCCTAAACCTTTGGCGATTCGGTCGGTAGACCTTACAGGGGCGCCCGGGGTTTCGCTTTAATTGAGGCGATTGGGCTGCTCATGGGAACTCCGGAAATCGTCAGCCGGGGCCGCCCATGCGAGGGCGATCCCGGTCCTACAGGTACTGCCCGGTCTGGATCTGCTCTATCGAGCGGGAGTCCGCCTTCTTCTGCTCGCTGACCAGGGTCCGGACGAAGACGATCCGCTCGCCCTTCTTGCCCGAGATCCGCGCCCAGTCGTCGGGGTTCGTGGTGTTCGGCAGGTCCTCGTTCTCGTGGTACTCCTGGTGGATCGACTCGATGAGGTCCGTGGTTCGGATGCCACCCTCTCCGTTTGCGATCAGGCGTTTGATGGCGATCTTCTTGGCCCTCCGGACTATGTTCTCGATCATGGCTCCGGAGGAGAAGTCCTTGAAGAACAGGACCTCCTTGTCCCCGTTGGCGTAGGTGACCTCCAGGAACCGGTTGCTGTCGGCAACCGAGTACATCTCCTCGACCGTGACGTCGATCATGGCCTTGATGGCCGCGTGGACATCGCCGTAGCGCTCGATCTCCCCGGGGCTGATGGGGACCTCGGAGATGAGGTACTTGGAGAAGATGGCCCTGGCGGAGTCGTGGTCCGGCCGCTCGACCTTGATCTTCACGTCGAGGCGCCCCGGGCGCAGGATGGCCGGGTCGATCAGGTCCTCCCGGTTGGAGGCGCCGATGACGATGACGTTTTTCAGCTGCTCCACGCCGTCCAGCTCAGATAGGAGCTGGGGGACGATGGTGGTCTCGATGTCGCTCGAGATGCCGGAGCCACGAGTTCGGAACAGCGACTCCATCTCGTCGAAGAACACGATGACGGGGACGCCCTCCTCTGACTTCTCCTTGGCCCGCTGGAAGATCATGCGGATCTGGCGCTCGGTCTCGCCGACGTACTTGTTCAGCAGCTCGGGGCCCTTGACGTTCAAGAAGTAGGCCCGCACGTCCTCCCGGCCGGTGACCTCCTGCGTCCGCTTGGCCAGCGAGTTGGCTACCGCCTTCGCGATGAGGGTCTTGCCGCATCCCGGAGGGCCGTAGAGCAGCACGCCCTTCGGCGGCGGCAGCTGGTAGTCGTTGAACAGGCCGGAGTAAAGGAAGGGGAGCTCGACTGCGTCGCGCAGGGCCTCGATCTGCTCGTCCAGGCCGCCGATTGCGTTGTAATCGATGTCCGGCACCTCTTCGAGCACCAACTCCTCGACCTCGGCCTTGGGCAGCTTCTCCATCAGGTAGCCCGACCTGGGGTCCAGCAGCACCGAGTCGCCGGCGTGCAGGACGGTGTCGTCCAGCTGCGCCGACAGGGAGACCACCCGCTCGTCGTCGGCGTGGGTGATGACGATGGCGCGGTCCCGGTCGATGACCTCCTTCAAAAGGGCGACCTCGCCCTGCATCTCGTAGCCGCGGGCCTCAACGACGTTCAGAGCTTCGTTCAGACGGACCTCCTGGCCCTTGACCAGCGTGCCGGCCTCGACGCTCGGGGCGACGTTGACCCGCAGCTTGCGGCCGCCCGTGAAGATGTCGGCCGTGCCGTCCTCGTAGTAGGTGAGGAAGACGCCGTAGCCGGACGGGGGAGAGGACAGCTTGTCTATCTCCTGCTGGAGGGTGACCAGCTGCTCGCGCGCCTGGGCGAGAAGCGTGGCCATCCGTTCGCTTTGGGTCCGGGAGCGGCTGGCTTCGTGGCGGACCTCCGAGAGCTGGCTTTCGAGCTTGCGAATTTTCAGCGGGGCATCGAGCAGCTTGCTGCGCAGGACCGAGGACTCCTCCTCGAGATCTTTGATGTGCATCTGCAGTTCGCCGACTTCTTGCTCGAAAGCGGCGATTCTGCGATCGAACTCAGATGATCCGCGCATATTCAGGCCCGTTCCTTCGAATCAAAGCACCGGGTATCAAAGCATCGCATCCTGACCAAGTATAGGGGTCTGACTTTAATGTTCGTCACCTTTCCCCTGCGCATCAAGAGGGCAAACCCTACTCCTGAACGGTGATGCGTGCGAACGTCAGGAAACCGGTGTGGGCCACCATCCGGTGGTCCGGGCGCACCGACTGGCCCTCGATGTGCCAGGTGCGGGTGAGCGTCTCCTGGCTCCAAACCGACGTCCAGCGGGGCTGTGCCTCGAGCTCCTCAGTGAGGCGCTGTACCTGGAGGATGGTGGGAAGAAAACAAACCAGTATGCCGCCCGGGCGGAGGGCCGACTCCACCTGGGGGAGTGCCCGCCAGGGCTCGGGCAGGTCCAGGGAGACGCGGTCGACCTCGGTCGGCTCGATGGGCTCGTAGATGCTGCCCATGCGGACCTCGAGGTTCTCGACCTTGCCGAGGAACTCTTCGATGTTGGCGAGGGCGCGCTCGGCGAAGTCCTCCCGCTGCTCGTAAGCGATCACCCGGCCCTCGGGACCGACCGCCCTCAGGAGCGCCATCGTGGTCGCCCCGGAGCCGAGCCCGGCTTCGAGCACCCGGGCGCCCGGGTAGACGTCGGCCTGCATGAGCATGATCGCGACGTCCTTCGGATAGATCACCTGGGCTCCGCGAGGCATCTTCAGGACGTAGTCGGCGTAGGTGGGCTTGAAGACGGTAAGTGTCTCCGAGCCGGTCGAGACCACCCGGCTGCCATCCGGCAGGCCGATGATCTGGTCGTGCTGGACGATCCCGCGGTGGAAGTGGAAGGATCCTCCCGTTTTCAGGGTGAGCAGGTACCGCCGACCTTTGCGGTCGGTAAGCAGCGCCTTGTCGCCCGCCTCGAACTTCATCGCCGGCACCCGTTGAGAGATTTCACCGGGCGATCTTAGCCGCAGGGTGAAAGTAGCGGGAAAACAAACGGCCGGGCCCATGGGCCCGGCCGTTTGGTTCGATAGCGCTTAGCCGATTACCGACTCCAACTCCTCGGACTCGGCAAGTGCGCCGCAGCAGGTCTCCATCAGGAGGCGGCTGACCACGTACGGGTCCATGTTGGCGTTCGGACGGCGGTCCTCCAGCCATCCCTTGCCGGCCTTGGCAACGGCCCACGGGATACGGATCGATGCGCCTCGGTCACTGGTGCCGTAGCTGAACTGGTTCCACTTCTGCGTCTCGTGGGCGCCGGTCAGGCGGTCCTGGATGCCGTCGCCGTAGTTCTCGACGTGCTTCAGCGGGTCCTTACCCAGGGCCTCGCAACAGGCGATGATGGCGTCCCAGCTCTCGCGGGTGCCCTTGGTGGAGAAGTTGGTGTGCGCACCGGCTCCGTTCCAGTCCCCGGGGACCGGCTTGGCGGCCAGGGTCACGAATA
The DNA here is from genome assembly GCA_035759705.1 of Actinomycetota bacterium. Classification (NCBI taxonomy): domain Bacteria; kingdom Bacillati; phylum Actinomycetota; species Actinomycetota bacterium. The sequence goes on from DASTUJ010000224.1 coordinate 7,056, forward strand.
CCTCGTGCTCCTCGGCGATCCGGTAGAGGAGCCAGCGGCCCATCCAGATCTGGTCGCCGATGTCGGGGGCGCCCAAGACGCCGATCTGGAACTCCCACTGGGCCATCATGACCTCGGCGTTGGTTCCCTCGATGGCAAGCCCGGCGTTGATGCAGGCCAGGGTGTGCTCCTCGATGATGTCGCGGCCGACCATCTTCTGGCCGCCGACGCCGCAGTAGTACGGACCCTGCGGGGCGGGGAACCAGCCACCGGCCACCGGCCACCCGAGGGGACGGCCGTCCTGCATGAACGTGTACTCCTGCTCGATGCCGAACATCGGCTCCTGGTCGGCGTACCTCTCGGCGACCTCGACGCAGGGACGGCGGGTGTTGGTGGGGTGGGGTGTGCCGTCGGGAAGGAAAACCTCGCACAGGACGAGAATGTTGTCGCCGCCGCGGATGGGGTCGGGACAGATGAACACGGGCTCGAGCACGCAGTCCGAGTTCTCACCCGGGGCCTGGTTGGTGCTGGATCCGTCAAAGCCCCAGGTGCCGGGCTTCTCGCCGTCGGCAATGACCTTGGTCTTGTTTCGCATCAGGGCTGTCGGCTTCGTGCCGTCAATCCAGATGTACTCGGCCTGATAGCTCAAAGTAACTTCTCCTATTTCTCGGGTCGCGGCCCGTTTGGCCACCCTTTGTGTCTGTTGATTCGGCAGCCTAGCAGCGGCGTGTTACGAGCCTGTTGCGCATTCGTGTCACGGCTACTAGGTGAAACTTCAGCAGCCGGAGGGGGAATCGAACGCCGGTTGCCGGTTGTCCGGGCAGCTGTCGTAGCGGCCCCGGAGCCAGTAAAAAGCGTAAACGCAGTTGCGGGATCTTGGAGCGGAAACAGCCCTTGTTAACGCCTTCTTAACAATTCGGAAAACGTACAGACACATTAGGCTTCTAAGTTCTTTGCGAAGTGGGGGCTTGTCAGCCCGAGTTCCCCGCGCGACGGTTGAAAACAATCAGGAGAAAGGTAGCCAACAGGAGGGCGATATGCCGCACGTGGACATGAAGGATGCCAAGCAGGTCCTTTCGCTCATCAAGGACGAAGGTATAGAGCTGGTAGACATCCGCTTTTGTGACCTTCCCGGACTAATGCAGCACTTCACGATGACCTCCGAGGGCCTCGACGAAGACAGCTTCTTAGAGGGCTTCGGTTTCGACGGCAGCTCAATCCGTGGGTTCCAGAAGATCCACGAGTCGGACATGATCCTGTTCCCCGACCCGACCACCGCGTTCGTCGACCCGTTCATGCGGGAGAAGACCCTGGTGATGAACTGCTTCATCGGCGACCCGGTGACCGGGGAGTCGTACTCCCGGGACCCCCGCTATGTCGCCAAGAAGGCCGAGGATTACCTCACGGCCAGCGGCGTCGCCGATCAGTCCTACTGGGGACCGGAGGCTGAGTTCTACATCTTCGACGACGTCCGCTTCGACCAGACCCAGAACTCCGGTTACTACTTCGTGGACTCCATCGAGGGCATCTGGAACTCGGGAACGGTCACCGAGGGCGGCAACAAGGGGTACAAGCCCAGGTACAAGGAGGGCTACTTCCCGGTGCCGCCGATGGACCAGCACCAGGACCTGCGGTCGGACATGGTCCTGAACCTGAGAAAGGTCGGCCTGGACATCGAGGTCCACCACCACGAGGTCGGTACCGCCGGCCAGGCCGAGATCGACCTCGGGTTCGGCCCGCTGCTCAAGATGGCCGACGCCCTGATGCTCTACAAGTACATCGTCAAGGGGACCGGGATGCGGGTCGGCAAGACCATCACCTTCATGCCCAAACCGATCTTCCAGGACAACGGATCGGGCATGCACGTCCACCAGAGCCTGTGGAAGGACGGCGAGCCTCTTTTCTACGGCGACGGCTACGCCAACCTGTCGGAGATGGCCATCCACTACATCGGCGGCATCCTGAACCACGCACCGGCGCTGCTGGCCCTTTGCGCCCCCACCACCAACTCCTACAAACGGCTCGTCCCGGGGTACGAAGCCCCGGTGAACCTGGTGTACTCGCAGCGCAACCGGTCGGCGGCGGTTCGGATCCCGCTCTACTCGAAGAGCCCCAAGAGCAAGCGGATCGAGTTCCGGTGCCCCGACCCGTCGTGCAACCCGTACTTTGCCTTCTCGGCGATGTTGATGGCGGGCCTCGACGGAGTTAAGCAGGGCCTCGTCCCACCGGAGCCGGTAAACCGGGACATGTTCGAGCACGATGGCGACGCCGGTCCCGTGCCCACCGTCCCCTCGACCCTGGAACAGGCGCTCGACGCCCTGGAGGAGGACCACCAGTTCCTGCTCGAGGGCAACGTCTTCACCCAGGACCTGATCGACACCTGGATCGACTACAAGAGGAACAACGAGGCCAAAGAGCTGAGCCTCAGGCCGCACCCGTTCGAGTTCTACATGTACTACGACATTTAGCAGGCAACAAAAAAGGCGGGCCCCGTTCGGGGGCCCGCCTTTTGTGTCCCGGGTATTTAGGTCTTCACTACCAGCGTCTTGGCGATGATGTCGTGCAGCGCCTGCTTCTTCGGGGTGAAGGCGGCCATGATGTAGCCGATCATCAGGATGATCCCGGAGAGGATCTCTGAGAAGTAGCGGACCGTTGCGGTGCCTGCAGAGATCCTTGCTCCGTTCATGTCCGTCACCTTGAGTCCGAGCGCCATCTTCCCGATGGTCGCCTGCCGTTCCGAGCTCTCCATCATGATGTAGTACGCGGCACCTATCCCGATGGCGACGATCAGCGAGACGACCGTTGTCGGGTTCATGGTGTCGGTGGATGCGCCTGTGGCCATGCGGATCAAAAAGAGCAAGATGTTCGTGACGATTCCGACCAAAATCCCATCGATCAGCGCTGCGCCGAAGCGAATCCAGAAACCCGCGTAAGCCGCGGTTCCTTCGTTGTATGCAGGAGTTGCGGGATAACTCGTCATTCTTTCTCCCCTTCCAGTTTCAGCAAAGATACGCTCTCCGGCGAACGCTGAATAGGGCGGGAACTGCACGTGAGAAAGATTTTTTTGTCCTATCCGGCCTCCTGCAGGATCTGGCCGAGGTCCACGAACTCGGCGGGACCGGGCTCGGCGATCTCAACCGTGGCTCCGAAGTCGAAGAACTCCATCTGGGTGTCGATCGACTCCGCAGGATGTCCCTCCTCACCGGGCAGCGCCATGCTGTACCGGATCCGCCGGACCATGTTGTCCTCGTCCATCCAGGCCTCGGCGGGGAAGGTGGCGGGCATCTCCTCGAACAGGGGCTTGACCGCCTCGGCCAGGTCCGGCGGCAGGGCAGCGGCCGACGCAGCAAGGTCGACGGTAAAGCGGTAGTGGGTCGTCGGGGTGTTCCGGACCAGTTCGGTGCCCAGCTCTTCGATGTCGCCACCGGCTCCGCCCAGGAAGCTGACCGGCCCCTGGGGGTCAATCTGCGTCTGGTCGAACATCGCTGCGATGTCGATTCCCGTCAATTCGCCCATCTGCATCAGGTCGAACTTGACCCAGGTCTTTCCGCCTTCGAGCAACTCGTTGAAGACAAGGCTCTTCATGTAAATGTTGGTCCCCGCCATGATCTGCTCCATGGCCATAGTTCCGGTGGGGGTCCCCGGTGCGGGCATGGTCATGGTCATCCGCAGCTTTTGCCGAGCCATGTCCTGCTCTCCTTCGCCTGAGATCACGCCGAGGCTTGCGCTTTTCATCGACATGGAGAAGCGAAGGGTTTCCCAGCCCTGGGCCTTGGCCGAGGCCACCTTGAACCGTTCCACAGGGTTCTGCTCTTTTTGAGCCGCCTGCGACGAAGGGTCGGACGACGTGTCCCCGCCGCACGCCGCAAGGGCGAGGCAGGCGATCAAGGTCATCCCGATCGAGGTGCGTTTGAGCATGTTCCCTGGCCTTTCGTTCGTGAACGGGTGATCCGGACCCCCGTCCGTTGGACATCTCTTCGTTATCGGCACAAAAAAGGCCACGCTGTAGGACTTCTCAAGGGCTTCGCGATATTCGAATTGCGGAATAAGCTTTTGGGATGAAGCGACTGTGTGTCTTCACCGGCTCCAGCCCCGGGGCAAGGCCCGAGTACGCCCGGGCGGCCCAGAACCTGGCCGGGGCGATCGTCGAGCGTGAGCTCACCCTGATCTTCGGCGGTTCCCGGCAGGGGCTCATGGGCATCCTCGCCGACTCGGTTATGGAGGCGGGCGGCGAGGTCATAGGGGTCATCCCCGATCGTCTGTTCCCCAAGGAGACCCCGCACATGGGCCTGACCGAGCTGCACGTAGTCAAGTCCATGCACGAGCGCAAGCAGGTGATGGCCGACCTGTCGGATGGGTTCATCGCGATGCCGGGCGGGGTGGGAACTCTGGAGGAGCTGACCGAGATCTACACCTGGAGCCAGCTGGGGCTTCACCGCAAGCCCTGCGGTCTGCTCAACGTAGAGGGGTACTACGACTACCTGACCCAGTTCCTGGACCACGCCGTGCACGAGAGGTTCCTGAAGCCCATCCACCGGGACACCCTGATGGTCAAAGAGGACCCCAGGGAGCTGCTCGACGAGTTTGCGACTTACCGGGCGCCCCGCCTGGGCAAGTGGCTGGACCGCGCCAGCACCTAGTTATTCGGGGAGGTACCTGTTGGTGATAGGCAGGCGGCGGTCCCGGCCGAAGGCCCTAGAGGTCACCTTGATTCCCGGCGCCGACTGACGCCTCTTGTACTCGGCCCGGTCCACCATCCGGGCGATCTTCTTCACCATCTCCCGCTCGTAGCCCAGCGCGGCGATCTCGTCGATTCCCAGGTGGTTCTCCACGTACTCCTTGAGGATGGGGTCGAGGACGTCGTAGGGGGGAAGCGAGTCGGTGTCCAGCTGCCCCGGGGCCAGCTCGGCGGTGGGGGGTCGCTCGATGATTGCCGGAGGGATGGCCTCCCCCTGGGTGTTGCGCCACGCCGACAGCTGGTAGACGAGGGTTTTCGGGACGTCCTTCAGGACGGCGAAGCCCCCCGCCATGTCGCCGTACAGGGTGGCGTAACCCACGGCCATCTCCGACTTGTTACCGGTCGACAGCAGCAGGCGGCCGGTCTGGTTCGACACGTACATCCACAGGGTGCCCCGGATGCGGGCCTGCAGGTTCTGATCGGCCACCGAGTACTCGGAGCCGCCGAAGTCCTCCTCCAGGGTCCTACGCATAGCCGCCAGCGGCAGGCCGATGGGCATGGTGACGAGCTTGAGCCCGAGGTTCTCAGCGAGCTGCTTGGAGTCCTGGGTGCTCTGCGACGAGGTGAACTCGCTGGGGTTCGAGATGCCGAGAACGTTCTCACCACCGATCGCGTCCACCGCAATTGCGGCAGTCAGGGCGGAGTCGATGCCTCCGGAGATCCCTATCAGGGCCTGCTTGAAGCCGTTCTTCGCCATATAGTCCCGCACCCCGAGCACCAGGGCGCCGTAGACCTCGGCTGCCGGTTCGAGCTCCTGGGCAATTTGCGGGGTTACCGGCGGCGGGCCGGCATCGGGGTGCCAGGCCAGGCTGACGACCACCACCGTGCCGGCGGCCTCCTCGTCGGCCTGCAGCTCGGTGGCCGGGTCGTCCGGCTCCTCGGCTCCGCCGGAGGTGTCCTCGCTCTCAGGGTCGAAGTCGAAGACCAGAAGCTCCTCGGAGAACTGCCCGGCGCGGGCCAGCAGCTTGCCGTCCGGGGATACGACCGACGACTGTCCGTCGAAGATCACCTCGTCCCCGCCTCCGACGCAGTTCACGTAGGCGATGGCAATCCCGTTGCGCCGGGCCCTCCGGGAGAGCAGGCTGAGGCGCTCCTGCCCCTTGCCGGCGTGGTAGGGAGAGGCATTGATGTTGATGACCATCTGAGCGCCGGCCAGCGCGCAGTCGACGTGGGGGCCGTTCTCCAGCCAGAGGTCCTCGCAGACGGTCACCCCGAAGGTCAACCCGTCGATCTCGGCCAGCACTATCTCGTTTCCGGAGGAGAAGAACCGCCTCTCGTCGAACACCCCGTAGTTCGGCAGGTGGTGTTTTCGGTAGACGCCCCTTATCTTGCCGTCGGAGACCAGGGCTGCGGCGTTGTAGAGGCGGCCGTTGTTCTCGTCGACAAAACCGATGACCGCTGCAATGCCGAAGGTGGTCGAGGCGATGGCTTCGAGAGCCGCGTTGGCGTCCGCGATGAACGACTTCTTGAGAAGCAGGTCGTCGGGCGGGTAGCCGGTAATGACCAGCTCGGGAAACGCCACCACGTCCACGCCGGCGGCCTTGGCCTGCTCGATGTAGCGCTGCACCAGCGCCGTGTTGCCCACCAGGTCACCAATCGTGGGGTTGATCTGTGCCAGTGCGATTCGGACCATCGTTAAAGATTAGTCCTTTGAGCATCTGCCATTCCAGGCGCAGGGCTTAAACGGGAAATTTAGTTAGGGCCGTGCGCCTTTGAAGACTGGTTAACCCTTTAGGCTGCCACTCCCGGCAGCTCCACGACCATGCGGCAGCCCGTCGGCTCCCTCGACTCCACCCGGATGACCCCGCCGTGCAGGTCGACGATCCAGCGGGCGATGGCGAGGCCAAGCCCGGTGCCCCCCTGGGTCGAGGAACGTGCGGCGTCGGCCCGGTAGAACCGCTCGAACACCCGGCTGGCCTCGTTCTGGGGAATTCCGGGGCCCTCATCGGCGACCTCGATGGTTACCCGGCGCTCGTTGCCGTAGGCGGAGACGCTGACCTCGGCGTCGTCGGGGGAGTGCCGGATCGCGTTCTCGATGAGGTTGGCCACCACCTGGTGGACCCGCTCGGGGTCGCCGTCGGCGCTGAGGTCGGCGGGCCTCACGTCCACGGTCAGGTGGATGTTGTGGGAGTGCAGCTTGGATTCCCGCACGGCCTGCTGGAGAAGGTCCTCGACCCGGAAAGTGACCCGTTGAAGCGGCACCGCCCCGGACTCCAGGCGGGAGAGGTCCAGCAGCTGCGACACCAGGCGCCCGAGCCGCTTGACCTGCTCGTGCATGGTGGTGAAGGTCACCGGGTCCGGCTCCTCAACCCCGTCGATCAGGTTCTCGAGGACCGCCTGCAGGGCGCTGATGGGAGTTCTCAGCTCGTGGGAGACGTTTGCTACCAGGTCCCGGCGCATGCGTTCGACCTGCTCCAGCTCCGACGCCATCCCGTTGAACGCCCTGGCCAGCTCGCCCACCTCGTCGCGGGAGGTGGCGGTGACCCGTTTGGAGTAGTCGCCCCGAGCCATGGTCTTGGCCGCTGCCGCCATCTCCCTAAGCGGCGACGTCATGCCATGGGCGAGGAACTGCACCATCAAAAGGGAGAGCGCGCCCGAGGCGACGCCGACCACGAGAAGGGGTATACCGGCCCGGAGGCCGAGGGTGTGTACCGCCACGGTGACCGCCACCGAGGCGACGATTACTACTCCAAGCTTGGTCTTGATAGAAGAAAGCGGGTCGAGCGGTCTCAAATTCCCCCAGATTCCACTGCGTAGCCGACGCCGTGGACCGTACGAAGCAGGTCCGAGCCCAGCTTACGCCGCAGCGCCCCCACGTGGGAGTCCACCGTGCGCCCCCCGAAGCCCTCGCGGTACCCCCACACCTCGGAAAGAAGCTGCTCCCGGGTGAAGACCACCCCCGGCCTGGCGGCAAGCGTGTAGAGAAGCTCGAACTCGATCGGGGTGAGGTGGATGATCTGCTCCTCGCGGCGGACCTGCCGGCGGGCGGGGTCGACCTCCAGGTCCCCGACCCGGAACGTGGTGTCGGGAGGGGAGGGGAACTTACGGGCCCGCCGCAGCAGCGCCCGCACCCGGGCGACAAGCTCACGCGGGCTGAAGGGTTTTGTCATGTAGTCGTCCGCGCCGATGCCCAGTCCCACCAGCATGTCGGTTTCGGAGTCCCTGGCGGTGAGCATGAGAACCGGAACCGGGCGCTCTCGTTGAATTCTCCGGCACACCTCGAGGCCGTCGAAGCCGGGGAGCATGACGTCCAGCACCACCAGGTCCGGCCGGGATCGTTCACAAAGCTCGACGCCGGACGGGCCGTCGGGTGCAACCTCTACCTTGAATCCTTCCCGCCTGAGGCGGGCGGCCACCGCCGCTGCGATGATCGACTCATCTTCTATGACTGCAATCGTGGCGTAATCCATGTGACCAGTGTAGGAAGGGTCTGCAGGGAGGGTCTGTAGACCGTGTGTAGATTTTGTAGAGATTGACCTGGGAGCGGGCTCAGGGGGTGGGCTGGGAGACGAACTCGAAGTGCATACCGTCCGGGTAGTTCCACCGGCCGCCCCAGCTGAAGCCGTGGCGCTCCATGATCTCCACCAGCTGCGGGTCCATGGTCGGGGGCTGTCCGTACAGGTTGCCCGAAACGTTGAAGTCGAAGGCTATGCCCCACGCGTGGCGGGAGAGGCCCGCCTCTTTGCCCGACCTTATATAGCGGGGTGAAAAGCAGCCTCCGAAGTCCCCGGAGCGGACGAGGTGGCCCAGATTTTTGTCCATGACCTCCCGGAACGCGCCCTCGATCTGCGGGATCATCTTCTTGTGGCACCTGAATACCCCCAGCAGCGGGATGCTGGCCATCTCTGTGTTGGCGTCGATCCATGCCTGGTCGATCCCGATGTTGGCGCCGGCGCCGTTCACCGCCGAGAACTCGCCGAAGATCGACTTGATCTCTCCCAGCGAAAGCAGAGGTGACGGTTGGGAGGATGCGCCGCTGCCTTCGGGCCCCCGCACCCTGAAGGTGGCCTCCGGCGGAACCGCGCCCCGGATCGTCTCCTCCACCTTCTTGCCGGCGGAGAGCTCTTCGAGCCCTATCAAAAGGTAGTCGGCCTCGTTCAGCCCGATTGCGGCGCCGGTGGCGTGGGAGACGACCACCTCGTGGCGGCGCAGGTAGGCGTCCTCGGCCACCCCGATGACCGGCACCGACGTTGCCCCGAACTGCAGCGTCCCCTTTTCGCCGATTCCTCGCAGGGCAGCGCCGGTCCGGGAGAGGATCGCTCCGCCGTTGGCGAGCTCGGCGACCTTGGCCTCAAGCTGCTGGGGAACCAGCCGGCGGAAATGCTCCGGGTCGACCGCCGCGGTGTCCACCGGAACCGACAACCCGGGCCGGGGACCTGAGGGGGCGGCGCTTCCTTCGGCCGCCCACGCGTGCAGCCAGCGGGTCCCGCTGCGTACCTCCGCCACCCCGGTCACGTCCTCGCGGCCCCTGGCGGCTTCGGAGACCGGGCCGATGAGCTCGAGGGGAGGAGCCGTCACCAGCGCCGGAAGCGCCTGCGCCGGAGCGTTCGTCGCAACCTTGATCTCGGCATCGGACGCGGGCATGCGAAAACCGGTCAAAGCCAGCAGCATCAGCCCTCCGATCAGGAAGAGGCCGAGTCCGGGCGCGATTAACACAACAGGTTTTTTCATTGGCATGGTTTCTGTTGGGAGGTCGGTTGTAACGGACCCGTACTTATCGGCACAGTCGGCCCGGCGTTCAGTCCTGTTTGAAGAACTTTGCGGGAGTATGCGTGAACAAATGTTCGGTTGCAACCCAAAAAGTCAGATGTAAAAGAAATTTCGGGCTGGAGAGCCCGCGCCGCCGGTAGCTCCAAACCGACTGGACGCGTCCGGGATCGCGTGAAACGCTACCGCCTGTGATGGCTCGGCCGCTTTGACCTCGTATGACTCCTAACGTGCCAACCGGACCCGGGGCTCGGTGGGCGCCTGCACTCCGTGCCGTCGCGGCGGTCTGCGTGGCGGCCCTCATGTTTGCCGCCTGCGGCTCCTCGGATGACGACGACGACTCCGGCGTCAAGAAGATCGCGTACCTCCGGTCGGTAGCCACCCCCGACTCGCCCGTGGACGAAGCCTTCATCGATGAGCTCCTCCAGCGGGGATTCGTAGAGGGCGAAAACCTGGCGATCCTGGGCGGGTCGGGCACCGAGGTGTTCCCGGATCCCGCCAAAGCGACCGAGGCTGTGGAGGAGTGGGAGGAGGAGGGGGTGGACGTTATCGTCGCCTTCTCGACCTCCGGGGCGGAGATCGCCCGGGATCATGCGCCGGGCGCCAAGGTGCTCTTCCTGGCTAACGACCCCCAGGCGGCGGGGTTCGTGAAGGACGAACGCCGTCCCGAAGGCAGGATGACCGGTGTCACCTTCCGCATCCCGGCAGACCGGATGCTGTCGCTCGCCCGCAGGATCATCCCCGGCCTCCGCCGCATCGGTCTGGCCTACCCGCCCGGCGATCCGGCGGCGGTACCGAGCCGGGACCAGTTCGCCCAGGCAGCCCAGGATCAGGGGCTGGAGCTGATATCCGAGGAGTTCACCGACGCCGCCGACCTGCCCGGGGCGGTGGCGAACCTGGTACAGGAGGGCGGGGTCCAGCTTCTGCTGGCATCGGTTTCGCCCACCGCAACCCGGGCGATCCCGCAACTGGCGGAGTCGGCGGCGGCCTACCGGATACCCTTCGCGGCCAATGTTGCCACCGCCGAACAGGCGCTGCTCACCCTCTCGCCCGACAGCGCCGCTATCGGTTCGCAGCTTGGACGGCAGGCGGCTCGCCTGCTAAACGGGGCCAGCCCGGCGTCGGTCCCGGTGGAGGACCCGCGTCGATTTCAGATCGGTCTGAGCCAGAAGGTGGCCCTGGAGCTCGGAATTCAACTGCCCGCAGATGTGGTGCGTGAGGCCGATGTCGTCCGAAACTGAGGCGCCGGAGAGCATCGACCACCGGAGCCCCGGGCCCTCGGTCCTTGCGCGCCTGGTGCTCGCCATGGTGGTTGCCGGCCTTGTCACCGGCGTAGTCGGCAGCTGGCTCATCGCCAACTCGGCAGGCAAGGCCCTCCGGTCGCAGATCGACCGGCAGAACGAGGCCCAGGCTTTATCGCTGGCAAAACGACTCGACGACCGGATAGTGACCAGGGCGAACACCCTTCAGGTGGTCGCCACCCGAACAAACATTGCGGGACTCGGCGAGTCGACCGGGAACGAACTGAACGTGGTGTTGAAACCGCTGCCCGAGATCGACCGTTTGACGGTCTTCGACGCCAACGGCCTGCCGGTGGCCTCGGCCTCCAATCGCAGCCTGGTCGACCTACAGAAGCTGGGCGTCCGCACCGGAGTGCTCGAAGGCCTGACGCCGGGTGCCCACAGGACCTCCCTCCTCGGGACCAATCCGCCCACGGTTGAGCTTTCGGTGCCCATCCAGAACCCTCCCGGCACCGTCGTAGCGGCGCTGGTCGCCGAGATCCCGCTGGAGGAGCTGGCCAGCCACCTGGAGGAGGTGCAGTCGGGAGGCGCACACACCGCCTTCTTGGTGGACGGCGACGGAACGCTTCTGGTGCACCCCGACCGGGACCGGGTGCTCGAAGGCGAGCGGTTCGACATCCCGGAGGATCAGGCGGCGTCGGGAGGATCGTTCACCGGGCGGGGGTTCGATTCGGGGCGCTACCTGTTTGCCGCGGACCGCTCCTCCCAGATTCCGGCGTCGGTGGTCGTCCAGCAGCCCGAGGCGGAGGCGCTGTCTTCGGTCTCGACGTCCACCCGAAACCTGGCCCTGATCCTGTTTGCCGTGATGCTGGTCACGGTTGCCACCGTGAGCGTGGTGGGACGCTTCCTGCTGGCGCCGCTGCGGGCGATGGCCGGGGCGGCAAGGCGCATCGGACGGGGGGAGCACGGCGCCCGGGTGCCGGTCGGCGGTTACGGGGAGGTCGGGCGGCTGGGAGCCGAACTCAACCGCATGGCGGACGCCCTGGAGCAACGAATCGCCGAGCTGGAGGAGCGCAAGGCGGCCGAGGTGGCGCTCCGGGAGCAGAGCAAGCTGGCCGAGACCCTGTACAACGTGGGCAGCGTGTTGACCGCCCAGCTCGACCTCAAGGAGGTCGTGCAGGCGGTGACCAACATCGCCACCGATCTGACCGGAGCGCAGTTCGGCGCCTTCTTCTACAACGTCGTGGATCGGGAGGGGGAGTCCTACATGCTGTACACGCTCGCCGGCGTGCCGCCCGAGGCATTCTCGGGCTTTCCGATGCCCAGGAACACCGACATCTTCGGTCCGACCTTCCGTGGGGAGGGCACCGTGCGGCACGACGACGTCACCCAGAACCCCAACTACGGACAGAACGAGCCTTACTTCGGGATGCCCGACGGCCACCTCCCGGTGCGCAGTTACCTCGCCTCCCCGGTCGTGTCGAAGCGCGGGGAGGTGCTGGGCGGCCTCTTCTTCGGGCACGAGGAGGTCGGGGTGTTCACCGAGGGCCACGCCAAGCTGGCCGAGGGAATCGCAGGCCAGGCGGCCATCGCCATCGACAACGCCCGGCTGTACGCCGCCCAGAGGAGCGCGGCGGAGACCCTGCAGCGCAGCATTCTTCCCGCCCGGCTCCCGCAGCTCCCCGGCCTGGAGACCGCCGCCCGCTACCGCCCGGCCGAGGTGGGAATCGAGGTCGGAGGGGACTGGTACGACATCCTCGAGCTGGACTCCGGGGCGGTTGCCGTGGTCGTGGGCGACGTGGTCGGCCGGGGGCTGGCCGCAGCCGGGATCATGGGCCAGCTGTGCCACGCGGTCCGGGCCTACGCCCTTGAGGACCCCTCGCCGGGAGCGGTGCTGAGCCGGCTTAACCGGTTTATCGAGAAGACCGGCGAGGAGCCCTTTGCCACGGTGGTCTTTGCAGTCTTCGACCCGAAGGCCGGCACTTTTCGCGTCGCCAACGCCGGCCACCCGCCGGCGCTGATGATGCACACCGACGGTACCGCCGAGTTCCTCGAGCAGAACAGTGGCCCCCCCATCGGCGCCGTCACCGACAACGAGTACACCGAAGAAGTCGTGACCCTGACCCCGGGCTGCCGTTTGCTCCTCTACACCGACGGCCTGGTGGAGGACCGCCGGACCGCGCTGAGCGCCGGCCTGGAGAAGCTGAGGCAGGCGGCGATGAAGGGTCCCGACGACATCGAGGAGTTCTGCGACTACGTTCTCGACAGGATGGCGGTGGGCCGCGACCTGCAGGACGACATAGCGGTTCTGGCCATCGGCGCCGTGCCGCTGGAGTAGGGCTTAAGAAGCGGCTTCGGCTATCAGCTCCGAGGCTTCACGGGTCGAGAGCTGGTCCGGGGCGATCTTGGCGGCGACGACCTCCACCGCACGCTCCAGCCGGTTGGCGCCTGCGTTCTCGCCCAGGTGCCTGAGCATCATCGAGGCGGAAAGGATCGCTCCGATCGGGTTGGCCAGCCCGGTCCCGACGATGTCGGGGGCCGAGCCGTGAACCGGCTCGAACATCGACACCTTCCCGGGGTGCATGTTGGCGCTTCCGACGAACCCGATGCCGCCGACCAGGCCTGCGGCGAGGTCGCTCAGGATGTCGCCGAACAGGTTGTCGGTGACCACCACCTGGAATCTCTTCGGCTGGGTGACCATCAACAGGCAGGCAGCGTCGATGTGCTGGTAAGCGGTCTGGACGCCGGGATACTCCGCGCCGATCTCCTTCATTGCCCGCAGGTACAAGCCGCCGGCGCGCTCCAGGACGTTGGTTTTGTGGACGAGGGTCAGCGTCTGCTTCCGTTGGGCGGCGAGCTCGAATCCGTAACGGACGATCCGGCTGACCGCCGGCCAGGTGTTCAACGAGACCTCGGTCGAAACCTCCTGCTCCGACCCGGTGTCCGCCGACTCGCCCCGGCCGCAGTAGAGGCCTTCGGTGTTCTCGCGCACGATCGTGACGTCCAGCTGGTCGGCGTTGCTCAGCACGCTGTTGACCCCGTCGAGCAGCCGGGAGGGGCGCAGGTTGACGTACAGGTCGAGCTCGCGTCGAAGTCTGAGGAGCAGGCCCTTTTCGAGGATGCCCGGTGGCACCCGGGGGTCGCCGACCGCCCCCAGCAGGACTGCCTCGTGTTCGCTGAGCCGCTGCAGGTCGTCGTCGGTGAGGATCTCTCCGGACTTGAGGTACCGGTTCGCACCGAGCTCGTAGTTGGTGACCTCAAGGGCGAATCCCTCGGCGTCGGCCACTGCGTCGAGGGCCATGAGAGCGCCCTCGATCACCTCGGGACCGATGCCGTCGCCCGGGACGACTGCAATGTTGTGCCTGCGCAGCGCGTCGGCAATCAAAACGACGGGGCGTCCATGGCTGCCCTGCGGGTGCCGACGTTCGTCGCGCGGTTGACTGCGTTCAGGAACGCCCGGGCGGAGCCCTCCACCACGTCGGTCGAGACGCCCTTGCCGGAGTAGATGACCCCGTCGACGTTGACCTGAACCGAGATCTCGCCGACTGCGTCGGTTCCCCCGGTCACCGCTCCAACCTTGAAGCTGAGGAGTTTGGCGTTGATGCCCACCGCCCGCTGGATGGCGCCGCAGGCCGCGTCGATCATCCCGTCTCCTTCGGCCGACTCCTCGTAGACCTCGTCGCCGGACCGGATCCGGACCTTGGCCGATGGGTGGACGTGTGTGCCCCCGCGGACCTGCAGGTCCTCCAGCACATAGACGTCGGCGGCGCTCGAGATCTCGTCGGTGACGATTGCCAGCAGGTCGGCCTCGGTCATCTCGATCTTGCGGTCGACGAGGTCCCGAAACCGTGCCCATGCCCGGTTCAGGTCGTCGCCGCTCAGGTCGTAGCCCATGTCGCCCAGCGTTTTGGCGAAAGCGTGCCTGCCCGAGTGTTTGCCCAGGACGATCCGGTTGGAGTCCCAGCCCACCGAGGTGGCATCCATGATCTCGTAGGTGGTCCGGTCCATCAGCACCCCGTGCTGGTGGATGCCCGCCTCGTGGGCGAACGCGTTCGCCCCGACAATCGCCTTGTTCGGAGGCACCTGGTAGCCGGTCAGCGCCGAGACCAGGCGGGAGGTGCGGACGATCTGCTTGGAGTCTGCCCCGGTGGTGACCCCGAGCGAAGCGCCCCGGGTCTGGATGGCCATGATGACCTCCTCGACCGAGCAGTTGCCAGCCCGTTCGCCGATGGCGTTCATCGCGCCCTCGACCTGCCGGGCGCCGGCCCCGACGCCGGCCAGGGCGTTGGCCACCGCCAGGCCCAGGTCCTGGTGGGTGTGGGTGGACCAGATGACGTCGCCGGCGCCTTCGACGTTCTCGATCAGGTACTTGAACAGTTCGCCGTACTCGTTAGGCAGGGCGTAGCCGACGGTGTCGGGCACGTTGCACGTCGTGGCTCCGGCCTTGATGGCGGCGCCGAACATCTTCACCAGGAACTCCGGGTCGCTGCGAGTGGCGTCCTCGGCACTGAACTCCACGTCCGGGCAGTAGCCCCGGGCCCGCTCAACGCCGGCGACGGCAATGTCGTAGACCTGTTCCGGCGTCTTATGCAGCTTTTTCTCCATGTGGATGGAGGATGTGGCGATGAACACGTGGATCCGGGACTTCTGGGCGTCCTTGATGGACTCCCACGCCCGGTCGATGTCGTCGAACTGCATCCGGGCCAGGGCACAGATGACCGGGCCCTTGACGTTCTGGGCCACCGATCTCACCGCCTGAAACTCGGACTCCGAGTTGATGGGGAAGCCCGCCTCGATGATGTCGACGCCCAGCGCCGCCAGCTGATGGGCGATCTCCACCTTCTCTTTGCCGGACAGGTTGATGCCCGGCGACTGCTCACCGTCGCGCAGCGTGGTGTCGAAGATACGTACCTGATCTGTCATTTGAAACTCCTAGTCTCGGTCTCGTGGTCGCTTTGGTCTGGGGCTCGGGCTCCGGGTCGCACCTTCGCAGCAGCGACCCGAGCCTTCAAAGCGCGAGTAAGAGCACAGTCGGGGGGGTGCCCCCCGACGACCCCCCAAAGACCTCGTTGGAGTTGGCAGGCACTTTTGGATTCAGTCCTTTCGCAGCCAGGGCATCATCGAGCGCAGCTCTTTGCCGACCGACTCGATCTGCTGGTCGGCCGCTTCGTCGCGCATCTTCTGGAAGTTGGGGTAGCCGCCCTCGGCCTCCGCGACCCACTCCCTGGCGAAGTTGCCGCTCTGGATGTCGACCAGGATCTTGTCCATGGCCTCCCGGGTCTCGTCGGTGACAATCTTCTGCCCCCGGGTCAGGTCGCCGTACTCCGCGGTATCGGAGATGGAGTGGCGCATCTTCGCCAGGCCGCCTTCGTAGATAAGGTCGACGATCAGCTTAACCTCGTGCAGGCACTCGAAGTAGGCGACCTCGGGCTGGTAGCCGGCGTCGACCAGGGTTTCGAAGCCGGTCTGGATCAGTCGGGTCAGTCCCCCGCAAAGCACGGCCTGCTCGCCGAACAGGTCGGTCTCGGTCTCCTCGCGGAACGTGGTCTCTATCAGGCCGGCCCGGGCCGAGCCGATCCCGTAGGCGTACGCCAGCGCGTAGTCGTGGGCCTTGCCGGAAGCGTCCTGCTCCACGGCCACCAGGGCAGGGGTGCCGATGCCCTCGGTGAAGGTCCGGCGGACCAGGTGGCCGGGCCCCTTGGGGGCGACCATGAAGACGTCGACGCCCGCCGGCGGGGTGACCCGCTTGAAGTGGATGTTGAAGCCGTGGGCGAAGACCAGCGCGTCCCCGTCGTTCAGGTTTGGGGCGATGGACTCGTCGTAGATCGCCTTGCAGTTCTGGTCGGGGACCAGCAGCATGATGACCTCGGCCTCGGCTGCGGCTTTGGAGGTCTCCAGGACCTTCAGGCCGGCCGCTTCAGCTTCCGCCCATGAGGAGGAGCCGTCCCTAAGGCCGACCCGGACGTCGAAGCCCGAGTCCTTGAGGTTCAGGGCGTGAGCATGGCCCTGGGAGCCGAATCCGATGATCGCGATGGGTCGCCCCTTCAAGACCTCGGGATCGGCGTCCTTTTCGTAGTACTTCGTGGCCATGCGTGTTGCCTCCTAGATTGGTTGAGTGTTAACCCGCCACCCGCAGCTGGCGGTCTTTGATTGACTTCGAACCCCGGCTGAGCGCCACCCGGCCGGACTTCACGAGCTCGATTATCCCGTAGACCGCAACCAGGTCCTCAAAGGCCTGGATCTTCTCCGGCGCACCGGTGACCTCGATGGTCATGGAGTCGGTGCCCACGTCGATGACCTTGCCGCGGAACACCTCGGCCAGCTCGATGATGCGGGCCCTCACCTCGGCGACCGCCCGGACCTTGATCAGCATGAGCTCCCGCTCGACCGAAAGCTCGGGCTCCAGCTCGATGACCTTCAGCACGTTGATCAGTTTGTAAACCTGCTTCGTCACGTGCTCGAGCGGCCGCTCGGGCAGGTCGACCACGATGGTCATCCGGCTGACGTTCGGGCTCTCGGTGGTGCCGACCGCCAGGGAGTGGATGTTGAATCCCCGGCGGGCGAACAGCCCGGCGACCCGGGACAGGACACCCGGCTTGTTCTCGACGAGGACGGCAATCGTATGTTTCATGCTCCATGCTCCTCGTCGTCGCCGTACAGGTGGTCGCCCTGCTCGTGCGCTACCGGCTCCCTCTCGTACTCGGGGCCGAGAATGATGTCGTCGTTGGAGCTGCCGGCGGCGACCATCGGGTAGCACATCTCGCCCTTGTCGCAGCGGAAGTCGATGACCACCGGGCGGTCGTTGACCCCCCGGGCCTTCTCGATCGCCGTGTCGACGTCCTGCATGTTCTCGACCCGAAGGCCGATGCAGCCGTACGCCTCGGCCAGCTTGACGTAGTCGGGGATGTCCCAGCCGAACTCCACCTCGGAGTAGCGCTCGTCGTAAAACAGCTCCTGCCACTGGCGGACCATGCCCAGGTAGGCGTTGTTGATGATGGCGATCTTGACCGGGATCTTCTCGACCGCCATCGTCGCCAGCTCCTGGCAGGTCATCTGGAAGCAGCCGTCGCCGTCGATGCACCACACCTCGTCGTCCGGCATGGCGACCTTGGCCCCCATTGCCGCCGGGACGCCGAAGCCCATGGCGCCCGAGCCGCCGGAGTTGATCCAGGTGCGGGGGCGCTGGAAGGGGATGAACTGCGACCCCCACATCTGGTGCTGGCCCACGCCGGCGCAGTAGATGGCCTTGCCCTCGGTCAGGGCGGCGATCCGTTCCACCACGTACTGAGGCTTCAGGGGACCGTCCTCGGTCTGCGTGTACTTGTAGGGGTAGGCCTTCTTCCAGCCGTTGACCGTGTCCCGCCATGCCGAGTAGTCGGGTTGCGGATCCTTGCCCCGGCGGGACTCGATGACCTTGATCAGCTCGACCAGGACCGCCTTGGCGTCGCCCACGATCGGGACGTCGGCTTTGCGGTTCTTGCTGATCTCCGCCGGGTCGATGTCGGCGTGGATGATCTTGGCGTCCGGTGCGAAAGCCGACAGCTTGCCGGTCACCCGGTCGTCGAAGCGGGGGCCGATGCCGATGAGCAGGTCGCTGCGCTGCAGGGCGGTGACGGCGGTGTAGTTGCCGTGCATGCCGGGCATGCCGAGGCACAGCTCGTGAGTGTCGGGCATGACGCCGCGGGCCATCAGGGTGGTGACCACCGGGATGCCGGTCATCTCGGCCAGTTGAACCAGCTCGGCCGATGCCCCGGCCTTGATGATGCCGCCGCCGGCGTAAAGGATCGGGCGCTCCGACTGGGAGATCAGCTTGGCCGCCTCGACGATCTGGCGCTGGTTCGGCTTGGTGGTGGGCTGGTAGCCGGGCAGGTCGACCGGACCGGCCGGCTTGTAGGTGAACTTGGCCTGCAGCACGTCCTTGGGGATGTCGACCAGGACCGGGCCGGGGCGGCCGGTGCTGGCGATGTGGAACGCCTCGGCGATGGTCTGGGCGATGTCGTCCGGCTCCATCACCAGGAACGTGTGCTTGGTGACCGGTCCGGCGATGCCGGTGATGTCCGACTCCTGGAAGGCGTCGTAGCCCATGGCGGGCCGCGGGACCTGGCCGGTGATGGCAACGACCGGGATGGAGTCCATGAACGAGGACGCCAGGCCGGTGATCAGGTTGGTCGCGCCGGGGCCGGAGGTGGCCATACAGACCCCTACCTTGCCGGAGGCCTGAGCGTAGCCGTCGGCTGCGTGGGCGGCACCCTGCTCGTGCCGGCAGAGGATGTGTTTGACCGTCGAGTCGATCAACGGGTCGTAGGCCGGCAGGATAGCTCCGCCCGGTATGCCAAAGATGTGCTCGACCCCAACTGCTTCGAGCGCAAGGAAGAGGGCCTTAGCCCCGGTGACCTCGCTCATAGTTATGTCCTCTCCTTGTGTCTTCTCAGCAGTGGGTCGCAGACGATGCGGAAAGACTCAGTGGACCTGGATCTCGACGTCTCGGTCGAGGTAGGGGGAGTCTGCAGTTGTCCGGGAAACAAAAAACCTCTCAGTCTGAGAGGTTTCGTAGCGCTCGCCGGAACTGCAGGCGCGCGCTACCGCGATACGAGAAGAAGGAACAGCTGCCCCTGAGGGCTCCTTTCCGTTTCGTAGCGCGTCACTGTCAGACTCCTGTTCGTTGCCGTTCCCCAATCTTGACCGAGGGGCCCGGGGGTGTCAAGCAGTCGGGCGCCGTCCGGCGATCCGTTATGCCGGACTAATCCGGCGCAGTCTCGTCGAGGATCAAGTCGACCACGTCCTCCATCCGGCCGGTGCGCTCGAACAGCGCCAGCTGCCGGGAGGCTCCGGTCCCGCGCTCGCGGACCTGCGACACCAGGCCCTGGACCTCGTTCCACTCGTCCCGGTCCTCGAGCACAGGCCTCAGGATCTCGAGCATCGAGGAAACCAGCTCGTATGCGGGCACCAGGCGCTCCTTTTTGGGGTCGATCAGCGTGTCGGAGTCCCCGTACCGGGCGGCCCGCCAGATAGCCGACTTGATCAGCTCGTCCCGGATCTTGGTGCTGTCCGAGCCCGTCTGCATCTCCCGATAGCAGGTTTCGCTTATCGCCCTGACCAGCGCGGCCACCAGCAGGGAGTCGTCGAGGTTCGAGCAGGAGTCGGCTACGCGGAACTCGATCGTGTTGAACTTGTTGGAAGGCCTTACGTCCCAGTAGATCCTGGCCGGGTCGTCGATGCTGTTCGTTGTCAGCAAGGCCTCTTTGAGTGCGTCGTACTCGGCGCGGCTGGAGAAGGAGCCGGGGATTCCCGCAGTAGGCCAGCGCTGCCAGAGCCGGTTGCGGTAGCTGTGGTAACCCGTTCTCTCTCCCAGCCAGAAGGGCGAGTTCGCCGAGAGCGCCAGGACCACCGGCAGCCAGGGCCGAACCCGGTTCATGACCTCGATCGCTTCGTCCGGGTCGTCGATGCCCACATGGACGTGGCAGCCGGACAGGATCTGCTCCCGGGTGAGCTGCTGGTAGTCCTCCTCCAAACGGATGTAGGCGTCCCTCTGGAAGACCTGGGTGCCCCGCCAGTCGGAGAACGGGTGGGTGCCGGAAGCGGCAATTCTTTTGCCCACCTTGCCGGCAGCCGCCGCCGCTTCCCGGCGGAGCCTGATCAGGTCCTTGCGGACGTCGGCCAGGGTTTCGCAAACCACCGTGCCGACTTCGACCTGGGAAGCCTGAAGCTCCGCCTCCACCTCGTCGCCGTCGTACTCGGAGAGCACTCTGTCCGCGTCGGGGGCGATCTCCCGGGTATCCGGGTCGACCAGGTGAAACTCCTCCTCAACTCCGATTGTGAATATGGCCGTCCTCCTTGAGAACGAAGTTCTGCCCTGCCGAAGGCAGGAACCAAACGTGTCTAGCAAGGTATTGACCGGATCGTGCTGACTGAGCCCAGGTTGGGCCGCCCGAAAAATCAGAAGCGTTCGGCGAATCTTTTGGCCCGAAACCGGAAATAAATTGGTCCGTGAAACGCACACCGATCAAGATTGCGGTCGCCGGCGCAGGTTACGGGAGAAAGGTGGCCCTGCCGGTCTACCGGGATATCGAGGAGTTCGAGCCGGTCGCGTGCTGGTCACGAACGCCCGAGCGCGCCGTCAAGCTGGCCAACGAGTTCGGGCTCAAGCTGGGGACTTCGGACTTCGAGGAGATGCTCGACTTCCCGGGGTTGGAGGCGGTGCACCTGGCGACCCCGGTGGTCACGCACCTGCCGCTCGCTCGCGCAGTGGTCGAGCGCGGCCTGCACCTGTTGTGCGAGAAGCCTCTGGCCGAGAGCCTCGACCGCGCCCGGCAGATTGCCGGCGCAGTGAAGTCGGCGGGAGTCGTGGGGGCGGTCGACTACTCGCTCAGGATGAAGTCGACCCGGCGGCGGCTTATCGAGGTGGCGCAGCAGGTGGTGGGGCGACCCCGCATGGCTCTGATCTCGCTGGTTCACTCGGACCACGCGCATCCCGAGTCCCGACCGTACACCTGGGTCCACGACGCCGAGCTCGGCGGCGGCCGCCTTCAGGGATACGGGGTTCACGACCTCGACCTCCTCCTCGAGATCTTCCCCCGCGTGGAGTCCGTGGCGGCCGCACTCGAGGTGGGCGTGCCGGAGCGCTTGGCCGGCGGAGGCGAGATGCGTCCGGTGACGGCCGAGGATGCGTTCGGCATCCTGCTGCAATTCGAAGCGGGCGGTCTGGGAGTGGTCTCGCTGGTTGCCACCGCGCGGCACGATCGCAGGGACCTCGTGGAGATCTACGGGGACCAGGGAACAGTAAAGCTGGATTCCGACTACCGGCTGTGGTGGGGCCGGGCCGGCGACGAGCTGCAGGTGGAGGGGCCTCTCAGTAACAGCTCCAACGAGGCTTTTCGCCGGGTCGCCCGCCGCTTCTGGCTGTCTATCAGGGAGGGCGCACCGCCCGACCCGTCGCTGGAAGAGGCCCTGAGAGTCCAGGCGGTCTACGACGCGATCAAGCTGGCCGACCGCGAACGGCGCTGGGTGGCGCCCGAGCAGACCGGCGCCTGACGGCTGGGGCAGTGAAGTACCTGGTTTCGAACTGGAAGATGTACCCCACGACCGACGAGGCCGTGACGCTGTTCGCAGAGATCCAGAAGGGTTTGAGGGCAAGAGCCTGCCTGGGGTATTCCCTGCCCACCTGTGTCATCTGCCCTCCTTTCGTGTCGCTTCCGGTGCTCAAAGCCCTCGCCGATCCGGAATTGGTCAGCCTCGGCGCGCAGAACTGTCACTCGGAGCCGAGCGGGCCTTTCACCGGGGAGATCTCCGCAGAGATGCTGAAAGGAGTGGCGGAGTTCGTTTTGATCGGGCACAGCGAGCGCCGGGCCGCCGGCGAAACCGACGAGCAGATTGCGTGCAAGGTGGCAGCCTGTGCGGCCGCCGGGCTGAGGCCGATGCTGTGCGTGGGCGAAGACGAGCGAACCGACGCCGCCGCGTCGCAGGCCGAGGAGCGGTTGATCGCCGGCATCTCAAGAATCGATCCGACGAGTTGCCCGGTCCTGGTGGTCTACGAGCCGACCTGGGCGGTGGGCGGCGACCAGCCCGCCGACGTGGACTACGTCTGCCGGCTGGTTGAGCACCTCAAGTGCCGTATGACCGATGCCGGCATGGCCCGGCCAGAGGTCATCTACGGAGGGACCGTCACGCCACGCAACGCCGGCCAGTTCGCTGCTTTGGAAGTTCTCGACGGCGTCGGGGCCACCCGTGCGGGACTTGATGCCGGGGACTTTCTTGCGCTGGCCGACCGACTGACCGACGCTTCGGAGCTGTGATGGGAGACGGGAGCGGATTAATCGGCCACACTGGGTGACGGAATCTGGCAGGTCGACTGAGAGGCCCTTTCATGGAGCAAAAGCTCACGCCGGGGAAATGGCTGTACGGACTGGCCGCAGGCATCTTCTTTATAGGCGGTAGCGCGTTTTTCATGCTTTGGACGATCGGAACCCAGAACTACCTCCGGCAAGAGGAGGCCGTTACGGACAACGGTTCTTCGATCCCGCTTATCGCCGCCGGCATGGGAGGACTCGCTCTTTGTCTGGTCTCGGGCATCGTCCTCGGACTGGTTGCCTTCTTCCTGCGCCGGAGCCGGCGCAAAGCGGCTGCGCAGCCATCGGGATCCTTCACCGGCTGACGGTTCCGGAGGTGGCTCTCCTCCGTGGCTGTCATAGGCGCCCAGCTTGAAGACCGGGGTACCTTAGAAGCCGGACAACGGGTGGGGTCCGGATGCGGCTCGTTGTTATGCTCTTTCGAAACCTTCTGGAGGAGAGACGTTCATGAGCGACGAGCCGAATCTCAAGCCACGCAGCGCCGATGTCACCGAAGGGGCCAAGCGGGCTCCCGCACGGGCGATGTTGCGCGCCGTAGGCATGAGGGACGGCGACTTCTCGAAGCCGATCATCGGGGTCGCATCGTCGTGGAACGAGGTCACCCCCTGCAACCTGCACCTCGACAAACTGGCCGACCGGAGCAAGGCGGGCGTTCACGAAGCCGGCGGCTACCCGCTCGAGTTCACGACCATCGCGGTTTCGGACGGCATATCGATGGGGACCGAGGGCATGCGCGCCTCGCTGATCTCCCGCGAGGTCATCGCCGACTCGGTTGAGGTCGTCGTCCACGCCGAACGGCTCGACGGAGTGGTCACCATCGCCGGGTGCGACAAGTCCCTCCCCGGCATGGTCATGGCGGCGGTCCGCCTGAACCTGCCTTCGGTCTTCCTCTACGGCGGCACGATCATGCCGGGCCGTTTCCGCGGCAAGGACGTGACCATCCAGGACGTTTTCGAGGGGGTCGGCGCCCACGCCGCCGGCAAGATGACCGACGAGGAGCTCCACGAGCTGGAGTCCAGCGCCTGCCCGGGCGCCGGGTCGTGCGCCGGCCACTACACCGCCAACACGATGGCGGCAGCCGTGGAGGCCATGGGCCTCTCGCTGCCCGGCAGCGCTTCGCCCCCGGCCATCACCGAGCGCCGGGCCGAGTTCGCCTTCCAAAGTGGGATGGCGGTCGTCGAACAGCTTCGCCGGGGCATCACCGCACGGGACATCGTCACGAAGAAGTCCATAGAAAACGCCATTACCGTCGTCATGGCCACCGGCGGCTCGACCAACGCGGTGCTGCACATGCTGGCTATAGCCCACGAGGCCGGCCTCGAGCTGGATATCGACGAGTTCGACGTCATCTCCCGCCGGGTCCCGCATATCGCCGATCTGCGGCCGGCCGGTCGTTTCGTCATGGCCGACTGGGACCGGGTCGGAGGGGTGCAGGTCGTCATCCGGGAGCTCCTGGAAGCGGGATTGCTGCACGGCGACTGCCTGACTGCCAACGGAAAGACGCTGGCCGAGAACGCCGAAGGAGCCGGCGAACCGGACGGCGACGTCATCCGGCCGATGTCCAGGCCGCTTCATCCGACCGGCGGGACCGTGATCCTCAAGGGGACGCTGGCTCCCGAGGGGTCGGTCTGCAAAGCGGCCGGCCTGGAGGGCTCCGACGAGATCCGCGGCCCGGCCCGGGTGTTCGACTCCGAGGACGACGCGTTCGAGGCGGTTGTCACCGGCCAGATTCGCAAGGGCGACGTGGTGGTCATCCGCTACGAAGGCCCTAAGGGCGGGCCCGGAATGCGGGAGATGCTTGCGGTCACCGGAGCCATTTTCGGCGCCGGGATGGGTAAGGACGTGGCTCTGATCACCGACGGTCGCTTCTCCGGCGCGACCCACGGCTTCTCGGTTGGTCACGTTGCTCCCGAGGCCGCGGACGGCGGGCCGATCGCACTGGTCCACGAGGGCGACGAGATCGTCCTGGACATCCCCAACCGCCGGATCGACCTGATGGTGGATGCCGACGAGCTCAGCCGCAGGCTGGCCGCTCTGACCCAGCCGGCTCCGCGGTACGCCACCGGCGCACTGGAGAAGTACGCCCGCACGGTCGGGAGCTCGGCCCGGGGTGCGGTCACCACCGCCTGGGTGCCGCAGTCGAGCTAAAGAGTTCCCAGGGTTGTCACACCCGGACCTTAAAATCGCCGCATGGATGTAGGAAGACGCCCGTGAGCGCTGCAGAGCAGACCTCCCTGCCATTGGACGCGGTGCAGGAGCTGGCGCCCGCCCACCCGGAAGTCTTCGCCCCCGAGGTCGAGGTGCGCCGGTCCGATCGGCGTCACCGGACCGTGTCGGCGCGGCTTCGCGAAGGCAAGCTGGTGGTGTACCTGCCCGCCCGCATGTCCCGCGCGGAGGAGGCCCGCTGGGTTGAAACCATGCTCAAGCGGTTCGAGGCCCGCAGCCTGCGGACCAGGTTGAACTCGGACGGCGATCTTCAGAGGCGGGCCGTGGAGCTGAACCGGGAGTACTTCGGCGGCCGCCTCGAGTGGAACTCGCTCAAGTACGTCACCAACCAGAACTCCCGCTACGGCTCCTGCTCACCGGCCGACGCAAGCATCCGGATCTCATCGGCGCTGGCCGAGATGCCCCGCTGGGTGCGGGACTACGTTCTGGTCCACGAGATGGCGCACCTGGTGGAGGCCAACCACTCGAAGGACTTCTGGGCGCTGGTGAACCGGTACCCGCTTACCGAGAGGGCCCGCGGCTACCTGATCGCCAAAGGTATGGAGGAAGAGGGTTAGGAAAGGAGCTTTTGCGCTCGCTCCTGGATCAGCGCCCTGGCCTTCCCCTCGAAACGTCCGGTTCCCGTCGGCATGGTCCCCCGGATCTCAGCGGATGAGTCGTCCACCTCGATTGTCCCCGAGAGTTTGAACATCTTCATCTTCAGGCTGAAGTCGCACCTGTTGCCGGTCCAGTTCTCGGAGACGTTGCTGACCTGGTTGCCGTACTGGGACTTGAGGTCCGCAACCAGCGACTTGATCCGGCCCAACGCCTCCTCCTGCGACAGCTTGTGAGGCACCGACACCTCAAACTGTTTGCCCACTGATTCCCCCTCGGCCTAATGCTCCGGACAAAAAGGCGCCCGCCCGAGCGTGCTCGAGCGGGCGGTCTTTTTGAAATCTCAGCCTAGACGCGGCGTCTTCCCCCCATGCCGGCCTCTGCGAGACCGATCAGAAGCACGGCGACCACGACGGCGATGACAAACCCGAGGAAGTTCAGCTCGGTGAAGCTCCCGGTGCCCAGCAGGCTGGCGATCCATCCACCGGCCAGCGCGCCGACAACTCCGAGAAGCATGGTGACTGCGATGCCGAGCGTCTGCCGGCCCGGCTTGATGAGGCGGGCAATCGCTCCGATGATCAGTCCAACAATCAGCAATCCGATGATCTGCATGTTCCGACTCCTTCGCCTAATTAGCCCGAAAACTGCAGGCGACTAAAGGTTCCCCAACAGCCGCAAAACAAACCGTGCCGCTCGTTACCTGCGGCTTCGCTTCCAGTCCCTCCTAGTCATGCCGACAAAGCGCTTGTCATCGCCCGGAATGTTGCGGTGAAGAATGTCCGAGAGGGTGTTAGTGGATTTGATGATCTGCCAGCCGGCGGGCGAGAACGTGGCCTCGTTGAAGATGCGCGGCGCCAGCAGGGGGTTGGTGAGGGCCTGCGAGAAGGCATCGATTCCCACCATGCGCCCGATCAACGAGGGCAACACCGAGTTGGGGCGGATGTCCTCGGCGTAGAGCCCGGGGAAGAACTCGATGTCGTCGACCGTTTTGTAAAGGTCGCTCAGACCTTTCTGGACTTTGGGGTCTCCCGAGATCTGGTTGAACGCAGTGACCTTCGGGTACCCACATAACTTCCGGTACTCGTTGTAGCTGTCCAGCCGGACCTTTCTGCCTTTGTTGACACTCCACAGCTGCACCGGTCCCAGGACCGGGTCCGTGTTGAACAGACCGATCTTCCCCGCCGCCTGGTTGGAGGCGTCCTCGAACAGCTGCCCGAGGCCGTTCCTGGTGAGCAGATCCGTCTCGTACAGGGTCTTCAGGACGGGAACATCATCGCCGGCGATCCGGTAGGTCGGCGGCACCAACGGGTGCCATCGGTACACGAGGTTGAACTCCACCGCCATCCAGTTGGGCCGGTACCAGGCGGGGTTCTTAAAGCTCGCCGGGTTGGCCCGGAACTGGAAGTGGTAGGGAGTGATGTGGTTGATGTACTCCTCGACCACGATCTTGATCAGCAGGACGATCAGGACGTTGCGGGCGGTTTCGAACAGCCGGTCGTCGTCGTCCTTCCACTCGGGGTACCTGGCGGCCAGCTCCCGTGCCACCCGGTTGTGTTCCCGGAAGAACAGGACGTTCATCAGGACAAACCCGAGCTGCAGGTTGGAGGTATCGCTTCCGACCGCGAAGAACTTCGACAGGATCTCGGGGGTGAGATTGGGCGCCAGCTTGGTCGGTACGTCGGGGACCAGGGAGTACTCGGGCTTCTTTTCCCCGTTTGCGTCGTAGGCGTATTCCGGGTACTCCTCTCCGTTGATCATCTGGGACTTGAGCAGGCCCCCTTCGTGCAGACGAAGCTGCTGGGTGACATCCGGGGTCAGGCCGTAGATCTGCATCAGGTCTATCTCGTGGTTGGTGTCGTTGCGCCTGTCGTCGGGGTCCGGCGCCCGGTCGCTCCGCAGGAATCCGTCGGTGAACCATTGGGCGAAGTAGGAGAAGAGCACCGTGGATTTGTCCGACGGAATGAACTTGCCCTCCTCCCGGACGAACAGCTCGGCAACCTTCTCCGCCTCGGGCAACTCGGGTGCCGACTTACCCGGCGGCAGGTGCCGGCTCCAGTACTTGCGGTCGGTGAGCGAAGACCAGGAGGTGTAGTCCGCAAGGGTGCTGTCCGGGTTGGGGCGGTACGGCATCTTGGACGACGCGCTGTCGATCAGCTTGCCGTTGACGAATTGTTCGAGCTTGGGCTGACGCTGGACGAGCTTCCACGCCAGGCCGTAACTCGTCAGAAGTTTTGTCTCCCGGATGTTCTTCCTGCCGTCGGCACTGGTGTCTCTGCCCTTAACTCCTGATTCTTGCGCCATGAATCTTCACCCTCCTGGTGCCGTGGCAGTTCCCCGCCTACAAATCGAGTGGTTACGCTTGCGCCGGTGACGCTTCTCCGAACCCGAACCAGAAGCTCTCAGGGAACGGGCCGCCGTGAAAGTCGATCTTTCCCTCGGGCGGGGGCAGCAGGTGGACGTTCGGCCTGAGCAGCACCCTGCGGACCACCTCGGGAATCACGACCGAGCCGACGTATTTGCCCAGGCAGGTGTGGTGGCCGTAGCCGAAGTGCAGGCTGAGGAAGTCGGGCCGGTCGGTTCGAAAGGTCTCCGGCTCCTGCAGGACATCCTCGTCGAAACCTGCGGACGACGTGCACGCAAAGACCAGGGTCCCCGCCGGGATTACGGTCTCCCTGTCGGTCCCCGCAGCGACGGTGTAGTCCTCGACCGACAGGCGGAAGATCAGCGGGTTGATGGGGTTGAGCCGCAGCCCCTCCCACACGTACTCGTCGAAGGCTGCCGGGTCGTCCGCTTTGGCCGCCTCGGCCGCCTGCGCGTGAATCTCGGGCTGGAGCAGGATCTGCTCGAGCGACTGGGCGATCGCCTGCGAGGTGGTCTCCCCGGTCCCGACCAGCAAGCCCATGATGTTGGAGAGCAGCCGCTCGTCGTCGAAGCCGATCTCGGACGGGAACTGCGTGCGCACCAGCCGGCTGAACGTGTCCTGCGGAGCGTCCCCGTTCTTGCCGTAGGCGGTCTTCCGCTTCTCCGCCAGGAGGCCGGTCAGGTACTCCTTCATCTCCTTGCCGGTCTGGACGGCGGCCTCGTGGATAGCGGGGTCGTTGAGCAGGTTCTTGAACATGTTGGTCTGGGTGTTCTTCGACCACCGGTACATCGACTCCAGGTCGGGGCCGGGAAAGCCGAAGTACCCGCCGACGATGCTTATGGGGACGAACCGGCACAACTTGCTGATTGCTTCGATCTTGCCTTCGGGGGCGGCAGCGTCCAGCGCTCCTTCGGCGAGGCTGGCGGCCATCTTGCGCACACCCGGCAAGTCCTCCGGCTTCAGCACGGCCTGCATGATGCCCTTTTCCCGCCAGTTGATCGGGGTGGCGTCCCGGGCAAGCATGAACGGGCCGACCACCGGGTCCATGTGCGGCTGGTAGGGCCTAACCGTGAAGACCTTTTCCCGAGAGAGGACCTCGGTCACGTCCGCGAAACGGGTTACGAAGGTGAAGTTGGGGGTTTTGAGGATCGGGCGGTTTTCCCGCAACTCCTTGAAGAAGGGGCGCCAGTCGGTCCGGATCCATTTGAGGGCAAGGCCGACTTTGGTCTTGTCGTCTGCAGCATCGTACTGCTCGAGGTAGCTGGTTGTTGCCGTGTCTGACAAGAGTGACCTCCCATCCGCCTCGAGCGCATTTGGAATACGCTCGAAGCGCCCAGAGGAGCACCTTTCTTGACTCCGGCGGACAGATTTAGCCTAGAGCTTTCGTGCCGGTGGTCAAGAGGCAACTGAGGGAGGAAGTACCTAATTAGATGAGAGGTACTACCTAATCCTCTTTGCGTTTCCAGGAGGCCTTGCGCTCCGGGCGGACCCTGATCTGCGACTGCTCGGAGCCGGAGCCCTTGGATATGATTTCTGCCGTCCCGGTGATCAGCACCCCCCATTTCGGCTTGCCGTAGATGAGGATCGAGACCCTCGGGTCGGCCTCGATGTTGCGCATCTTGGCGGCGTTGGAGTCGGTCTCGAAGCGGATAGCACCGTCCTCCCACCGGACCCCGACCGGCGCCGCATGCGGGAAGCCGTCCCGGCCGTTGGTCGTCAGGACGCCGACGGTGCGGTCGGTTCTCTCCAGCTCCCAGTCCTCGAAGACGGGCCCGGTGGCTTCACCCGGCACGGGCGATCACCTCCACCTCGTTGCCCTCGGGGTCGTCTACGTAGAAGGTCCGCACGTCCTTGAGCACCGGGTGGACTCCCTCCCGCACCTCCAGGCCGTAGGTCCGGCAGATTTCGCCGAGCTCCTCGTACCGGCTGGAGTTCACTGCGAACGCGAGGTGGTGGAGCACCCGGGACGGCTTGTCCCGGGGAAACTCGGGGGAATCCGGGGACTGCGGGAACAGGACGATCATCTGCGGGATTCCGCCCGGCCCCTCGCCGGCGCTGAGGAACTTGACCCGGAAGTCGGGCTCCGAGATCAACTCCAGCCCGAAAAGATCCCGGTAGAAGCGGAGGGTGGCTTCCATGTCGCGGGTCCACAACACGATCTCGGCGAGGCCGAGCACTGTGCGGTCGAGGGAAGGTTCGGTCAAGCTTCAGACCGGGGCTGGGCCGGCGCTTCGGTGTTAGTGGCAGCCCTCGTGACCGCAACCGCACTCGTGGGCTACGTGACCTTCGTGGGATCCGTGCTTCTGGCAGTAGTCGCTGCAGTACCCGTCTTCGCGAGCTTCGCATTTGCAACCTTCGTGACCGCACTGCTGAGCCATAGCTGCCTCCTTCGATTGTCCGTACCCGCTAACGATACGCCGGTTGGCACTCCTGGTCACCCTCGGCAGGGGCGCGTTTGTTGTTAACCTATCGGACGTGCCCAAAGACGACGGTCTGAAGATCGGTATCTCCCAGTGCCTGCTGGGGGCCGAGGTGCGTTATGACGGCGGCCACAAGCGCAACAGCTTCGTGGTCGACCTCCTGGGTGCGGTTTTCTCCTGGGTCCCCGTCTGTCCCGAAGTCGAATCCGGCATGGGCGTGCCCCGGGAGCCGGTGGAGCTGAAGGCCTCCGATTCGGGCACGAAGATGG
>DASTUJ010000225.1 GCA_035759705.1 Actinomycetota bacterium
GACCCCGGATCTCTCGCCGTGCTGGGATTCAAAGCGGGGCTATCGGTGGAGTTGAGCGACCTCACACTGGATCCGGCTGCGCCGAATATCGGCGGCAGTGCCCGGCTTACCTTCACCATCACCTCGACGCTCCCAGAAACGCAGCCGGTGATGGTCGACTACGCCGTCCACTATGTAAAAGCCGATGGCAGCACCTCGCCCCAGGTGTTCCGCCTCGGCTCGTTGGAGATGGAGCCCGGCGTGCCGGCGACCTACAGCCGCAAGCTCAGCTTCCGGCAGATGACCACCCGCGTGCACCGGCCGGGCACCCACCGGATAGACGTGCTGACCAACGGCGCAATCGCCGGCTCTCTGGAATTCGAGCTGAGCTAACGGGCGGGTACGAGACCCAGCGGCCCCAATAGCGGGTCGAGCAGGTCGTGCAGCAGGGCGGTTACCGGGTCCTGCGCCGGAACACCGGGAGCGACGAACTGCTCTGTGCCGTTCGCCATGGTGACATCGGGAAACCCGGAGCCTCGCATGTAGTCCAGCATCCGGCTCAGGTTCCCGGCGCCGTTCAACTGACGCCTGGGCGAGTAGGTGCTCAGCACGCCGAACGCCCGGCCCTGCTCGTCGACCAGCCCGGAGCCGGAGTCGCCGGAGATCCCCGGCGGGCCCAGCTGGACGACGTGCGCCATCCCGCCCGCTCCCTGCCGCAGGCTTCTACCGCTCTTGCCGTGCGGCTGGATCCCGGTGTCGCGGATGTGGCTGCCGAAGCCAAAGACCCGCGAGTCGTCGACGACGTTCTGGACCACGCCCGTCGGGCCGCCCGAGAATCTGAGGCTGGGGTTGACCAGCCCGTAGTCGGCCGGGTCGAGCTTCACCAGGGCGAAGTCGTTGTACTGGCACTGGTTGAAGTCGGTCTCGTGCCGCTGGTCCATGGCGATCCATGAGTTGTAGGCGAGGGTGCCCGGCCGGGTAGCTCCGGCGACCCGCACCGGGGTTCCGAGCGGCAGGGAGTTGTTCACGCACCCGTCCAGCGAGCCGGCGTCGTCGTTGCTGGAGCAGTGAGCGGCCTGGCCGAGGTACACGTTGCCGGCGCTGTCGTGGAAGACGAAGTTGGCGGTGCAGATGGCGTGGCCGGTGAAGGTCGCCGCGCCGGGGCGGATGGTGGCGGAGGCGGCGGGGGCCCAGGCCGGGGTTGCAGCGCCGGCTGCAACGGGCGTGACCATCAAAAGAAGGCTTGCGAGAGCGACCAGGATCAAGAGTCGATGCTTCACCGGTTGAGTTCGTCCTTTCCGCAAGAAATCCGCCTCCATCTATGTCACCACGATTCCGGATTTACCCGGTCGAGCAGATTACGCAAGAGCCCTGCCGTTAACCAGGCACCTCCCGACTCCGCAGATGCCAGGTAGCTCGCCACCCGGCCGGCCGCTTCGGGGTCCCCGCGGGCGACCATGATCTCGGCGTGCGCCAGTTCCGCCTGGTACATCGCAAATGGAAAGCCGGCCGCCACTGCCGCCTGAACGTGCGCTTCGGCAGCTTCGAGGTTGCCTCTCGATACCTCGATCCTGGCCATGCCGCCTTCGGCGAAACACAGGAAGGCCGGCAGCCCGGCCGCCACCTCGGCGCACTCGGTAAGGAGCCGCATCGCCTCATTCAGGTCTCCGCCGACCTGGCATGCGTAGCCGAAGTTGAGCAGGGACCCTGAAAGCAGCTCGCGGTGGTTGATGGCCCGGGCGATACGCAAGGCTTCCTCGCCCTCTCTTTTGGACTCATCGATCCGGTCGAGGTCGGCCAGGATCAGGCCTCGTGCCGTCCGGCACCAGCACTCTCCCTCGGCGCTGCCGAGCTGCAGCTCGAGCTCCAGCAACTCGTCGAGTTCGTGAATCGCCTCCTCCAACCGCAGCATCATCCGCAGGCCGAGCGCCCGGAAGGTCACGGTCGGTCCGATGCGTATCAGCTTGCCGGCGTCCCGGAACAGGTCGGCGACCCTCCCCAGAAGCGCCACCCCCTCCGTAAGCTGTCCGGCGTAGACCAGGTTGAGGCCCTGCAGCTCCAAGACGTCGGCCGCGCCGTTCGCATCATCGAGCCGCCGGAACAGCTCCAGAGCCTGCCCGGCAAGAGAGTTCGCCTTGTCGAGGTTCCCGAGGTTTCCTTCGATCATCGTGCCGACGGCAAGGGCGCGGGCTCGGGCGGGAAGATCGGGTCCCGCCTCGGTTAGGGCGAGCTCGACGAGCTCGCCGGCGTGGACGTAGTCGTCGGCACCCGATATGAGCAGAGCCAGCCGGGAGAGCAGCAGCGACCGTGCGGGTCCACTATGGACTCCCGACAGTGCCGTCCGAAGGTCCTCCCGGGCTTCGGCGATCCGGCCGGTTCGAGCCCGGGCCTCCGCCCGAACCTCGAGCAACTCGGCTGCGAGCGCCGGCTCCGGGTCCAGCGCCAGCCCCGACTCGGCCAGCTCCTCCGCCTCTTTCGACGCGTAGCGGTCGAGCGCGCCCCGGCCGGCCTCGGCAAATGCCCGGGCGGCGGCGGGCTTGTCCCCGGCTCCGTCCAGGTGCCGGGCCACCTCCGACCGGTCCGCCCGCTCGCTCTCCAACGCGCCGGCCAGCAAGGCGTGCAAACGGCCCCGCTCCTCCCGGCTCATCTGTCCGGCGACGGCTTCGCCGACCAGGTCGTGGGAGGGCGACCAGCCCTGGTCCCCGAGGCGCACCAAGGTAGCCCGGCCCATCAGCTCCAGATGGTCCAGAACGGCGCTCTCGACGGTGCCGGTAGCCCGCGCCAGAAGCCTGGCGTTCGCCGGGTGGCCGAGCAGCGCCAGGGCCTTGAGCACGCCCGCCGCCGGCGCCGGCAGGGACCCGGCCCGGTCCTCGAAGGACCTTATCCTGCCCCCACGGGCCGCCTCGCGGACGCTGTCGACGGCTGAGGGCGACCGTGCCGACCACCGGTGTCCCGGCTCCGGCGCTACAACCCCGGCCGCGGCCAGGCTCCGGATCAGCTCGGATATCGCCAGTGGGGTGCCGTCGGTCTCCTCCAGGACCACCCAGCCGATCTCGGGGTTGGCGAAGAACCCCGTGATGGTCTCGCCCGGCAGCGCACCGAGCTCGATGGACGCCGCAGCCCTTGGACGCACCTCGTTCATGAAGTTGAGGACGGGCTCCGTAGGCTCACTTGACCGGTAGGCAAGGACCAGGGGCATAGGCTCGACCCGCCGGCACGCCGTGCTCAGGACCGCAAGGCTGGTTGGGTCGCACCACTGCAGGTCGTCGACCACGAGTACAGCTCTCCGGTCGACAACCTCCTGAAGCACTCGAACTGCTCCCTGCACCGCTAGCGCCCGAACGCTCTGCGGGTCGATCACCTCCCCGGCGGGTGGCAGGTCGGCCTGCAGGCCGGGAACCGCCTCTCCCAACGCTCCGGAGACACGTCCCGGCAGGCGTGAAACCGAATCCGGGAACAGCGCCACCGCCTCCTGGATCAGTGATCGGATCAGGGACCAGGGCTCGTCCCTTTCGGCGGAGAAGGCCCGGCCGTAAAGCACCGGCCGGTCGAGCCGCCGCGCGGCCTCTTTCAGCAACCGGGTCTTACCGGATCCCGGCGGTCCGTGGACCAGGACGATTCCTTCGCCGGATCCGCTCAACGACTCGACGATCAAGCCGAGCTCCGCTCCACGACCTGAGAACTCCAGCTCGCTCGGCATCGCAGGAGCCATCGTCTTGGAGTCCATGCCCGGCACCACCACGACCCCGCGAAGCAGGTCCCGCTCCAGGTCGCCGACCCCCGCCGGCGGGTCGAGGCCGAGCTCGTCCGCCATGCGGATCCGGAAGCTCCGCAAGGTCGCCAGCGCGCCTGCTGTATCACCGGAACCGGCCAGGGAACGGGCCAGCAGCAGGTGGGAGGCTTCCCGCAGCGGCTCGCCGGCGGCCGCCGACCGGGCCAGAGTTACCGCGTCGCCCGCCAGCCCGACCGCCAGGGAGGCGGCGGAAGCACCCTCCAGGGCCTCGAGATGGGCCGCGGCCAGGCAACCCCGGTACTCCTGGGCCCACTCCTCGTAGGCATCCTCCGCCAGCGGGTCTCCCGCCCAGAGGTCCAAGCCGGCCCGAAACTCCTTGAGAGCGGCGCCGTGCCGGCCCTCCTTGAGCAGCCCCCGGCCCAACCGGACCCGCTCCTGGAAGAGCTCCGCATCGACCTTGCAGCCTGCCGTCGGGTGGAACGAGTAGCCTCCCGAGCCGGTCGCGATCAGCGAGGCGTCCCCCAGAGCCCGTCTGATCCGGGCGATCATCACGTTGAGGTTTCGCTCGGGGTCTGCAGGCGCTCTGCCCGGCCACAGAGACTCGGTCAGGTAGTCACGGGTGGTCAGCTGGTCCGGCCGTGTAACCAGAAGACGAAAAAGGGTTCTCGCAAGGCGGCCGTGGAACTCGCTGGGAGGTATCTCTTTGCCTGCCCGCCGAACGGAAAACCGTCCAAGCAGGCGGATATCGAGCCCCGTTGCAGCCAATTTCAGCCCCCCGGACGGCAATAAAACTGCTACATCGGCTCCCTAGTCTTTACCGCGCAGGGGCCTTCCACAAGGCTCATCGGCATCGGACGAGGAGGGAATGGTGCAGACGGCTCAGGAAAATCCCAACGTTGCGCTGCTGGAACGCAGCTACAAGAGCTTCGCTGCGGGCGATGTCCCGGCGGCGCTGGAACTGTTGGGCGACGACATCGTGTTTCACGTCCCGGGCGACAGCCTGCTTGCCGGCGATCACACGGGAAAACCCGCGGTCGGCGCGGCGTTCGGTAGGTTCAAGGAGATGTCCGGCGGGACGTTCAAGCTCCAGCCGCGGGAGATATTCGCCAACGACGACTACGGCACCGTGCTTTCCGAAACCACCGCCGCCCGCCATGGGAAGACGCTTGCGGAGCAGCCGGTTCAGGTCTGGCGGTTCGAGGACGGGGTCCCGGTCGAGATCTGGCTGTACCCCCGCAACCAGAACGCCTTCGACGAGTTCTGGTCATGAAGCGTCTTGTTGTAGTGCTGGCGCTGGCTCTCGTTCTTGCCGGCTGCGAGTCGAAGGCGGCGCAGTCCGAAGCCGACCACGCCACACCGAGGCCGCACCAGGAAGTCCCGGAGGAAGAACACTTCACGCTGCAACCGCAGGACATCCGGTGGATCGACCCGCCCCCGCCGGCGGCTTTTCTGCCCGAGGGGGTAAAGCTTGCGTTCATCGAGGGTGGACCGCCGAACCTGCCGGTGCCCTACACATTCCGGCTGAAGTTCCCCCCGGGATCCAGGCTTATGCCCCACACGCACCCGACCATCGAGAAGCTGACCGTTATCTCGGGGACGCTGCATCAGGGTTTGGGTGAGGTGTTCGACCAGGCGGCATCCGAGTCGGTCCCCGCCGGAGGCTTCTCCTACCGGGCGCCCGGCATTGTGCACTTCGTCTGGTTCGACACCGAGACCGTGTTGCAGTTCAGCGGGAACGGCCCGTTCGGGTTGGAGTACGTGAACCCGGCCGACGACCCCAGGAACCAGAAGTGATCTAGGAGGCGGAGCCGTTCGATTTGGGCGGAGGCCACTGCATGGACTCCGGCGCCGGCGTTTCCGCAGTGGCCACAGGAGGCTTGACCTGGGTGAACTTCACGTCTGCGCCGGGGCCCTTGGCTTCGGGCTTCGGCGCCGGGCTGCTCACCTGCCCGGAGATTATGTTGCCGACGAAGCTTGCCACCGATGTTCCGCCTCGCTTCGGCTGAGCGGAAACGCCGCCCAGGGCCTGGCCGGTCACGGAGTTGACGACCTGTAGAACCGACCGGCCTGCGTCGGAAGCCGCCAGTTTGTCTACATATGGCTTGGCTGCCGAAGCGACCGAGGAGACTATCGTCTCAACCGCGGCGGACTCTGCCAACGAGGCGGGCTTAGTGGACGGTTTCGGGGGAGCCGGCTTCGGGATGACCGTGGTCTGTCCCTCGACCGGTGGAGGAGCGCTTGCCGCAGACTTCGACGCCGATCGGGCTGCCATCTTGTTGGAGCCGACCTCGATGACCTTGTTGGCGCCCTTGATCACGGCTCGGCGGACGATCGGGTTGCTCATGAGAGTGATCAGGGTTGCACCCTTGCCGACATTCTTAGCTTTCATTTTTGCCATGGAGCAAGTGTACCCGTGGCTCGGTTTGACTAATCTTCGGAGGAGGTGCTGCGCAGGCGCTTCAGTTGCCCCCGGGCCTTCTTCGACGCCAGACGGCGCTCCTGGGCGCCCTTGCTGGGTTTGGTCGGCCGCCTCGGCGCCGGAGGCGGGCGAAGAGCGTCGGCCATGATCGACGACAGCCTCGCGATGGCCAGCTCGCGGTTCTGGGCCTGGCTGCGCTCCTCGGAGGCGATGACGTGCAGTTTGCCCTCGCCGTCGAGGCGGCCGGCGAGGTTGCGCATCGCCCGGAGGCGCTGGTGGGGCCCGAGCGCCGGGGAGCCGGTCACGTCGAAGATCACCTCGACCTTCGTGTCCCGGGTGTTGACGTTCTGGCCGCCCGGTCCGCCGCTGCGGGAGAACTTCAGCTGCAGCTCGTTTTCAGGGATGGTCAGCGTGGGCGTGACCCGGATGTCGCTCATCGTTCAAGGGTAGCGGCTACCGATGCTGCCAGCGGCGGTGCAACTCCTCGACCAGCTCCGGGGTCAACCTCTCACCTACCTCCAGACCCAGCGGGTTGGAGAGCACGGTCAGCGGAGCGCCATCGTCGCCGTAACTGTCGACCACCAGGTCGGCGCCCTCCAGCGACTCGATGGAGGCGTACTCACCCCGAACCGCAAGGCACGGCCCGCCCGTGGCCCTGGCCGAGCGCACGCCGTTCTTGGAGTCCTCCACCATCACCACCTGATCCGGCTCCAGCTCGAGGCGGCGAAGCGCCTCCTGGAACAGGTCGGGCGCGGGCTTGAGGTTCTCCACGTCGTTGCCGGTGACGACGACCTCGAACGGCTTGAAGCCGCCGTCGTCGCTCAGGTGTTTGACCAGCGGGTGGACCCAGTTGTTGGTGCCGGTCGTAGCAACTGCCGTGCGGAAGCCGGCCTCCTGGATCGACTTTATGAACCGGTAGACGCCGGCCCGGCCGGGAATCTCGCCGGCCAGGATGGTGTCGACGAACAGCTGGGTTTTGCTCGGGTGCAGCTTTTTGGCAACCTCGCGGGCTTCGTCCAGGTCGTAGTTCTCGTACTCGTTCAGGTAGCGGGCGATTCGGCGGTCGCCTCCGGTGGTCTTGACGAGCTCCCGGTAGAGCTCGTCGCTCCAGCTGTAGGAGTACCCCTCCTGGGCGAACGCCTTGTTGAATGCAACCCGGTGGCCGTGCCGTTCGGTCTCGGCCAGGGTTCCGTCTACGTCGAAGACGACTGCTTCAAGTGGTTTTGTCATGAGCTAGAGACTAATCGTAGGCGGCCTCCAGCCACCAACGGCCCTCCTCGAACGCCACCAGGTAGGCGTTGTTGTCGGCGCACGCCACCTGCATCCGCACCAGTTGCCGGCTGGCCTTGGGGTCCCACCACCTCTCGTTGACCGGCCACGGGCCCGCCCAACCGGTGACCTCCAGACGCCGGGCGCCCAGGGTGACGGTGGTGGGGCTGGCGGACAGCCGGTCGCCGGCGACCCCGAGCGCTTTGCCGCTGCCGTCCAGCACCCCGACCCTTTTTCGATCGGAGTACACCAGCGCCGGCGACGGAGCGGGGACGTTTCCCGGCCAGGGGGCCTCGGCCAGGAACTCGGGGACCGCGGAGCGGTTGAGCAGGTCGACCGCGTCGGCGGGGACCAGGCGGAATTTTTCGTCCGGCCCCCGGCCGCCCTTGTACTCGGGGACCACGACAGCCTCGGGGCCGAGCAGGCCCTGCAGCCGGGCGATGCCCCGTGCGGCCCGGCGGCCGGGCTCGGTCTGGCCGCCCCAGAAGCTGAGCTGCACGCCCGGGTGGGCGGTGACCTCCTCCGGGACGATCGTGATCTTCGCCAGGGCGCTGCCCGGCCGGGCGTTGGAGGACCCGGTGGCCGCTCCGGCTGCGTCGCCCGAGCCGCCGGTGAGCCACCCGTCGAGCTGCCAGCGCATCCGCTGGGCGATGGCGCCCGGGCTGAACCCGCCGTCCAGCCGCCAGGTGCGGGAGAAGGTCTGGCCGTCCTCGGTGGTGGCCTCGATGACCACCTTGTTGCACGCCAGCCCCTCGGCCTCGAGCTGCCCGGCGAGCCGGTCGGCCAGCCCCTTTCCGGTAAAGACGGCGATGTCGGAGCGGTCGGTGGGCGGGTCCAGCTCCTCGCTGAGCTCCGTAAGCATCCGGTTGTCGCGGGGGACGAAACGGTGCTCGTCGGCCCCGGCTGCCTGGCGGTGGGCCTCGACTCCGTCGTACCCGAAGCGGCCGAGGACGTCGGCGCTGGGGATGGCGGCGAACGCCCCCAGGGTCTTAAGGCCCAGCCGGCGGAGCAGGTCGGCAAGGTCCGGGCGGCCCAGCAGCGACACCGGCTGGGGGGCCAGGAACTCGGGCGACGTTCCGGCCTCCACTATCACCGGCTCCCCGGAGCGCAGGCTCTTCCGGGCGGCGGCGGTTGCCGCGAACAGCCCGTCGGCGATCCCCAGGCCGAAGCACCTCTCCTGGCGGACGGTTGCGGTGATGGTCGCTAGCACCTGGGCGGACAGGGAGTCCTCGCCCCCGAAGTAGCGGGCGCAGGCTTTGGTGGCGAACAGGCAGGTGCCGGGCCGCAGGATCTCGATGAAAGGCGTGAAGCCGTCCAGGGCCCCCAGGATCTTCTCGAACTCCCGGGCCTCCCGCGCCGGGTCCGGCTTGACGGTGAGCAGCGTGGGGCAGCGGCTCTCGGCCTCCCGGCGCCTAAGGCCCACCGTGACCCCTGCGGTAGCGGCGCTGGGCGTCCCCACCGTCACCCGGTTGGCTTCGATGACCACCGCCGGCGTGCTCCGGGCGACCCCGGCCGCCAGCAGCGGCCACCACGGGCAGCCGAGGACCAGGACCCGCTGGCTTTCCACCATGGGTTAGCCCGACCGAAGGGCGGGAACCGGGAACGGTCCGATCCGCTCGGCGCCGGGCACAAAAGGCCGCTCCGAAGCGGTCCCGGAAAGGAGGTCGGGCGCCCCGGTGGCCGGCGGCCCGGCGGGGGCAATCGGCAGGACGTTGTCCGGCTGCTCCACCCTCACCCGGCCCTCACCGTCGGGCAGCCACAGGGCGGTCCGGTAGGGCATAGGGGAGCGCCGGCCCCCGGTCTCGACCTCCAGCCGCCGGGCGGTCAGCCGCCCGTGGCCGGCCCCCAGCCCCTCCCAGTGGGAGCCGGAGACGGTGAGCCGGACGTCGGCCGCCTCGTTCCATGGACTGCGTATCCCGGTGGCAACCGGGATCAGCACCGACTTCCGGTCCCGGTTCCGCATCCCCAGCCGCCGGGCCATGGCGCCGGACACGTCGGGCCAGCCGACCAGGACCACGTCGAACGCGTCGATCAAAGCGGCCGCCACCGTGGGCCAGAGGGCCGCCGGGGGAGGGGCGATCAGGATCAATCGCTCCAGGACCACGCCCAGCTCGGCCGCCGAGGCGACCCCCAGCGAGGGGATCCCCACCGCCGCTACCCACGATCCGGCTTTCGAAGCGCCGGCCGCCAGCGCCAGCGCCAGCGAGTTGGTCCCCGGCCCGCCCTGGACCGACAGGGTGAACCCCCGCTGTAGGCTGCCGAAGGGGAGGATCGATTCGAGGGCGGGCAGAAGGGGAAGGACGTGCTCGCCGGCCAGGGAAACCGGGCGTGCGAGCTCGGTTAGCTCGCCCAGCCGTTCTGCGGAAGTTATCCGAGCTGCGTCCATAGGGACCATGTATTATCGAACATATGTTCGATCCGGTCAAAGGTGGGAAAACAGGGGGAAACTATGCCGGAAGCCACAGGAACTTTTGCGGTTCACAACTGGGAGGGCGAGACCTACGAGGAGCACGAGGGCGCCGTTCTCAGCCGCGCCAGCCTCACCAAGACCTTCGAAGGGGACTTCCAGGGGACAAGCACTGCCGAGTTACTGCTGGCCGAGGCGAACAACGCCCGTGCCTACGTGGGTATGGAGAGGCTGGACGGCACCGTCGGAGGAGCCTCCGGGACGTTCGTGGTCATGCACTCGGCCAGCCAGGTCATGAACGGCAGCGAGTGGCTAAAGGTCGACATCGTCCCCGGATCGGGCACCGCCGGACTGACCGGCATCACCGGTTCCATGAAGATCACCGTCACCGAGGACGGCGGCCACACCTATCAACTGATCTACGAGGTGTAGCTAGCTCGCCTGCGGCTCCAGGATCTCCAGGACCTTCTCGGCCGGCCGGGCGATGACCGCCTTGTCGTCCACGATCACGATCGGGCGCTGGATCAGGATGGGGTGCTCCGTCATCGCGTTGATCAGCGTCTCGCGGTCGGCGGACGCCAGGTTCAACTCCTGGTAGACGGGTTCTTTGGCCCGCATCATCTCCTGGGGGTCGTCGATTCCGAGCAGGCCCATGACCTCTTCGATCTGCTCCCTCGAAGGAGCCTGGTCGAGGTAGTGGACGTAGTCGGCGCCGATGTTCCGGACCTCGAGGATGCCCTTGACGGTCTGGCAGTTGGTGCAGTCGGGATTAAAGAACACTGAGTTATTCATAACTCGATATTACCCACAGAACTCAGGTCAAACCCGCCGGAGAGCTTTTTGCCTACCGGCTGGCATGATGGAACGGAAGACTTTTCGCAGTAACGGCCCGGCGGGCGAAAGCGGAGGATCCATGCGCCAGGTGCCAAAGTTTTGAAGGGCCCGGTCAGTTCGCTCGGGCTCCGGGCCCGGGCAACCCTTGCCTGGGGCATCATCGCCCTCGTCCTGTCGGCGGCCCTGGCCACGTTTGCCTACCAGGTGACCCGAGACCAGCTCATCGAGGAGCGGCAGGAGAACGCCCTCACCCAGGGGTACCTGAACGCCCGGCTGGTCCGCAACACCCTCATGGCCGGCGAGCCGCAACTGAGCGAAGCCCTGTCGGCGGTGGGCGGCAGCGCCCAGTCCGTGGTCCTGACCCGGGTGGGCGGTGAGTGGTTCTCGGGGTCGGTCGGCATCGGCCCGAACAGCCTGCCGCCGTCGCTCAGCGGGGCGGTGGCGTCCGGGCGGGCAGCGCGGCAGCTGGTGGAGGTCGACGGGCGGCCCTTCGCCGGCATCGGGGTGGCCATCCCCGCCTTCAACGCCGGCTACTTCGAGCTGGTGCCGATGGACGACATCGACCGGACGCTCGACGGCCTGGCCCGGGGGCTTGCGCTGTCGGCCCTTGTCGCGACGCTGGCCGGAGCAGCGATCGGCTGGCTGGCGAGCGGCCGGATCCTGAAGCCCCTCCGGCAGTTCACCTCGGCCGCCGAGAGCATCGCCGAGGGCAGCTTCGACACCCGGATCAAGACCACCGACGACCGGGATCTTCGGGTCCTGGCGAGGAGCTTCAACCGGATGGCCGACGCAGTGCAGGAGCGAATCGACCGGGAGTCCCGGTTCACCTCCCAGGTCAGCCACGAGCTCCGCAGCCCGGTGGCGGCCCTTTTCTCCGCCATCAACGTCGCCCGCCGCCGGGCCACCAAGGCGACCGCGGGGACCCTGGACGAGATGGAGCGGCGGGTTGGAGACCTGCACCGGCTGGTAGAGGACCTGCTGGAGCTCTCCCGGGTCGAGGCCGGGGTCGCGGGCATGCAGATCGAGCCGGTCGACCCGGCGCAGCTGGCCCGAAGCCTGCTGGAGCGGATGGGCAAGTCGATGGTTCCGGTCGAGGTCGACGAAGGCGTTCCGTCGACTCTCCAGGCCGACCCGCGCCGGCTGGCGCAGATGCTGCAGAACCTGATCGACAACGCCGACCGTTACGGCGGGGGCGTCATGCGGATCCACATCACCGGCGAGGCCGGAAAGGTGCTGTTTGCAGTCGAGGACCACGGCCCAGGTGTCGCCGAACATGAGCGCAACTTCATCTTCGAGCGCTTCGCCCGGGGGGAGACCGCCGCCGTCGCAGGCCACAGCGGCGCCGGGCTCGGCCTGGCTCTGGTCACCGAGCACGCGATCCTGCACGGCGGGAGCGTGCGGCTGGAGGACCGGGAAGGCGGCGGCTCCCGTTTTGTCGTCGAGCTCCCGGAGGGTGGTCCGGCGTGAGGCGGCTGATCCTCATGCTGCTCGTCGCCGCCCTGGCCGGGTGCGGCGTGCCCACCGACGACGGGGCGGAAACAATGGACGACGTGCCCTTCGGGCTGCTCGACCCCCAGGCGTCCGAACCGGCCGATTCGGCCGCGCCTCCCGAGGGCCCGGCGGTGCAGATCTACCTGGTCGACGCCTCCGGGCAGCGGCTGGTACCGGTCGAGCGCCGGCTGGGAGAGGGCGAAGCTTCGCTGCCCGACGTAGTGGACGCACTCCTGGAAGGTCCCACCCGGACGGAGCGCCGGCAGGGGCTGAGCACCGCATTCGTCGACGACGACGCCGTCGGCGCCTCCGATCTCGTCGGAGGAGTTGCCAGCGTCGACCTGACCCAGCCGTTCACCGTGCTCGACGGGCCGACCCAGCGGCTGGCAATCGCCCAGATGGTTCTGACCCTCACCGGCCGCCCGGGTGTCGGCCGGGTGGCGTTCACCCTGCAGGGGCAG
This sequence comes from Actinomycetota bacterium, assembly GCA_035759705.1. Lineage (NCBI taxonomy): Bacteria > Bacillati > Actinomycetota > Actinomycetota bacterium. The sequence goes on from DASTUJ010000225.1 coordinate 12,594, forward strand.
CCGATCGACATCCCCCGCGGTGACGGCACGCTGGCGCAGGGCTCGGTTGCCCGGGACAACTACCGCGAACTGCTTCCCGCAGCGCCCGCCTCCTGAGCCGGCTCAGGCGATCCGCAACAGCTCCCGGACCTCGTCCTGCCCCAACCTCATCTCGGCGGCGATCTCCTCTACCGAGGGTTCCCGCACCCTCTTGTGCCTAAGCTCGGTTTGAACCCTGAGCATCCGGTTCAGGTCCTCCGCTCTCGCCGCGGGGAGGCTGATCCTCAGCGTTTGGGCATCGAGGGCCCGCCTGATCGCGCGGTGCACTTCCCAGGTAGCGAAAGCCCCCAGACTGAATCCGAGCCCGGGCGGGTAGGTGTCCAGCGCCTTGAGGAGCCCAAGGTTGCCTTCGGCGACCAACGAGCCAAACGGCAGCCCCCGCCCCCGGTACTGCCCGGCTACCCGAACGACCGTTTTCTGGTTGGTCTCCATCAACAGCCTGCGGGCGGGCAGCTCTTCCGCCAGGCCACCACATTGGATCAGCTCGGCCAGGTAGGCCTCCCGCTTCTCGGATATTGCAGGTTCCCGGTCAACGCGAGCGAGATAGCCGTCCGGCATTTCCTCCTCGATATCCGGGCTTTCCTGGGAAGAGTCGGGTTCTTCGACGATCGCCGCCCCGGCGCCGCTGATTCGGCGGTAGACGTCCACGACCTGATCGCCATCCAGAGGCAGGTGGCCCAGGGATCGGGCGATTACATCGGCGTCTATACGGCCCGCTTCGGCGGCTTCGGAGACAAGGTGTTGGACTTCCGGCAGGTTTTCCATACGTTGACCCCCCATCAACAATGTCACCTACACAATGCCACCGAATCGCGGCGATTGCTTCTTGTGCCGGGCCCTGAGCCGATTGGGAGTCCGAGCGGTTCCGGCGGGGCTCGCCCTACTGCTGCACCCCGTTGTGGATGGCCCCCTGACCTTCATATAATTCGCCCCGGCACGTCCTCTCCAAGGGTCCCGGATGAAGCGCTTTGCCCCAAGTCTGACGCTCCTGATGCTGCTCTTCGCCTGCCGGCCGGAGGTCGGTTTCGAAGCCCCGATCTCACTGCCGATCCGCGTAGATGCAACCGATGCTTCCCGGGGTCCGTCGCTGATCAGCTTCTTCCCCCGAGACTCGGTCGCCCGGCCCGGCGACACGCTTGTCTTCGAGGTCGAGGGAGTTGGTGAGCCGCACGTAATCGCCATGGGCACTCTGGTAAACGAGGGACTGGCGGCGCTTGACCGGGTCAAGCCGGCCACGCTGAAGGAGTACTTCCTGGGAGAGCCGGAGGAGATGTACAAGCTGCCCAGCGTCTTCGCCGCGACCGCCGATTACAGGCCTGAGAACCAGGCTGCGGGCCAGCCATGCTTCCTCGACAGCGGCGATCCCCCGATGCCGGATCCATGTCCGGAGCGTGACCAGCCGGCATTCGACGGAACCCAGAGCTTCTACAGTAGCGGGATGTTGCGGGAGGGATCCGACTACCAGGTGCCGCTCGCCGAGGATCTGGCGCCCGGAACCTACCGGTTCATGTGCCTGATCCACCGAGGAACGATGAGTGGGCAGGTGAAGGTGGTCGGCGAGGAAACGGAGCGACCCGGCGCCGAAGATGCCTCCGCCCGGGCGCGTCGCGAGATCTCGACCTCCCTGGCCAACCTCGAGCCCGCAACTGCATCTGCAGGCTCGGCCACGTCCACAGATGCTGCTGCGGGGACCGAGTCGGGCAAGAGTCCCTTCGAGCTGGCGATGATTTTCGGCCCGGACGAGGTCACCATCCCGGCCGGCGACAGCATCACCTGGCGGTTCACCGTCTGTCACACCATCTCCTTCAACCCGCCGGCCGAGGCCTTCGGCGACCTCAAAAAGGAGAAGGACGGGTCCGTGAGGCTCAACCCGATGGCCTACACCCCGTCACAGGCCCCTCCGGTCCCGGCGCTCAGCTTCGATCCGAGCGCTCCGCCCCTGGATTTCGATGCGGGAACCTGGGACGGGAACGGGTTCTTCAACTCGGGGGGCATCTGTGCCCTGGCGAAGGAGGATTTCTCTTACAAGCTCACCTTTTCCCGCCCCGGCGATTACGAACTGCGGTGCCTGTTTCACCCGTTCATGCGAGGGACGGTCAAAGTTGTGGGCTAGCAGAAAACCCTTGTCCCACCACCCTCCGCTAAGTAAGAATCCGAGCCAGGTTCTATCCGGGCGGTCGGACGCAGGTTCATCGACATGGATGAGCGCGACGAGGTAGCGACAACCGAGGAGGAAACGGCCGAAGAAAAGGCCGACAGGCGGGCCGAAGACACGGCCGCCCCCACCTCGCCCCTCGACCGCTACTTCGGAATCACCGCCGCCGGTTCGTCGGTGAAGACCGAGGTCATCGCCGGCTTTACCACCTGGATGACCATGGCCTACATCCTGTTCGTGAACCCGTCGATCCTGGGAGCGGTCCCGGATCGGGACGGGCTCAGCCTGGCCTTCCCGCTGGTCCTGACTTCCACCGCACTGGCGGCCGCGGTCAGCACCCTGGCGATGGGGCTGATCGCCAAGTACCCGTTCGCGATCGCCGCCGGTCTGGGTCTGAACGCAGTTGTGGCGTTCCAGCTGGTGGCCGGCGGGGGGTTGAGCTGGCCGGAGGCGATGGGGGTGATCGTCACCGAGGGCCTGATCATCCTGGTCCTGGTCCTGACCGGGTTCCGGGAGGCGGTGATGAATGCCATCCCGCTTGCATTGAAACAGGCGATCGGGGTGGGAATCGGCCTGTTTATCGCCTTCATCGGGTTCATCAACGCCGGGTTCGTCGGCAAACCGGAGACCCCGACACTGCTGGTCGAGCTCGGCCGGGGAGGGGAGTTGCGGGGCCTGCCGGTGGCCGTGTTCGTGATCGGCCTGCTGCTCACCGCCTACCTGGTCGCCCGCGGGATCCGGGGAGCCCTGCTGATCGGCATCCTGGGGACCACGGTCTTCGCCATCCTGTTGAACGAGCTGTTCGCCGGCGGCAACGGGTGGCCCGAGTCGCTTCCTTCAGCCGCGCAGTTCCCGGAACGGGTCGTCGCGTTCCCGGCGGGTGAGAACTTCAGCCTGATCGGAGACTTCTCGTTCGGCTACTTCGGCCGGCTCGGGGCCATCGCCGCGATCCTGGCCGTGTTCACGATCATGCTTTCCGACTTCTTCGACACCATGGGCACCGTAGTCGGGCTGGGCGCCAAGGCCGGCTACCTCGACGCCGACGGCCGCCTCCCGCGGTCACGGCAGGTGCTGCTGGTCGACTCCGCTGCGGCGGCGGTCGGCGGCGCCTTCAGCGCCTCGTCGAACACCACCTACATCGAGAGCGCCTCCGGCATCTCCGAGGGCGGCCGGACCGGCCTCACGGCGACCGTGGTGGGCCTGTTGTTCCTGGTCTCGGTGTTCCTGTGGCCGCTGGCCGACGTGATCCCGCCGCAGGCCACCGCCCCGGCGCTGATCATCGTCGGCTTCCTGATGATGGAGATCATCCGGGAGATCCCGTTCGAGCGACACGAGTTGGGGATCCCCGCCTTCCTGACGATGGTCGTCATGCCGTTCACCTTCTCCATCACCAACGGGGTGGGTGCCGGCTTCGTGAGCTACACCGTGATCAAGCTGCTGAGGGGCGAAGCCCGGGACGTCCACTGGATGATGTACCTCTCCAGCGCGGCCTTCGTCATCTACTTCGCGATCTACTACGTGAGGTCCGCTTTCGGCGTCGGGTAGGAGTTCCGGGCTAGCGCGGCCAGAAGTCGGCGTTGGCGATCTCCAGCAGGTTGCCCGAGGGATCCCTGAAGTAGAACGACGACCCGAGCGGGCTCTTTCCGGTCTGGCCGGGCGGCCAGTCGACCTCCTCCAGGATCTCCACCCCTTCGGTCTCCAGGTGCGCCCGCCATGCCGCGTAGGCGGACATCGGGACCAGAAAGCAGACATGGCCCGGACCGGTGGCGCCGTGGGGCGGCAGGGAGCCCGGCTTACCGGTGGCCTCGGCGTCGAACAGCAAAAAGACGCTGGTCCCGGCTCGCAGGAAGATCTGACGGCCCGGTGTCTGGCCGACGACCTTCATGCCCATCACCTCGGAGTAGAAGCGGCGCGTCTCCTCCTCGTCGGTGTAGTAGAGGACGGTTTCGAGGACGCCCGACATCTCCGGCGCACCCACGGACCGATCTTTAGTGGACGCGCACTGCGAGGACGCAGATGTCGTCCTCCCGGCTGGCGGTCTTGAGCCGCCAGTCCAGGATCTGGCTGCACAACGTCTCAGGCGAAAGGTCGTCGAGGCTCTCCACGAACTCCCGGAGCGCATCCATGCCCTCGTCCAGGGTGTGGCCCCGCAGCTCCACCAGGCCGTCGGTGTACAGCAGGAGCGTAGTGCCGGGGCGCAGGAACTTGGACTCGGACTTGTACTGCCAGCCCGGATCGGCTCCGAGCAGCACGTCGCTGGCGTCGGGTAGCAGGAATGCGGTTTCCCCGATGCGGCACCGCAGAACGGCCGGGTGGCCGGCGTTCGTCCGGTTGATGATCCCGGTCTCCTCGTCCCAGACGGCGACGATGCAGGTGGCCGTCTCGTCCGGCTCCAGGCGGCACAACATCCGGTTGAGACGGGTGACGATGGTTTCCGGGGTCGGGTCCTCGTCGGCGAAGGCCCGGACTGCGTTGCGGAGCTGGGCCATTACGGCAGCCGACTGCAGGCCGTGTCCCCCGACGTCGCCGACCACAAGGCACATGCCCCGGTCGACCGGGAAGGCGTCGTACCAGTCGCCGCCCATGGGGGCGTCGAGAGCGGGAAGGTAGGTGGCTGCCAGCTCGAGGCGGGCACTCTGCGGCAGGACCGCCGGCAGGAAGGCCTCCTGCAGGACGTGGGCGTCCGCCTCCTCTTTGGCGGTCTGGTGGCCTCGATCCTGCTCGAAGATCGCCCGGTTCAGCGCCTGCGCTCCGAGCTCGGCGATCAGCTCCAGCCTGCGAACCTGCGTCTCTCGGAACTCCTGCGGAGCTTTCCACCCGAAGCCGATGCACCCCAGAGTTCTTCCCTCGGCGGTTACCAGCGGCACCGAAGCGGTCGCGCTGAGGGATGCAGCCACCGTCTCCGGGAGCATCACAGGGTATTTCTCCGCCGTCTCTTCGGCCGAGTGCAGCAGGACGGTGGTCCCGGTCCGCATTGCGTCGCACAGGGGGAGGTTCTCGGTGATGTGGAACTCTGCCCACCGGTCCGCCCACCGGGCTACCAGTGCCGGGTCGACGCTCACTCCGCTGACCACCCGCACGTAGTCCTGATCGGCATCGAGAACCGCCACATTGGAGAACGAGGCCCCGGCTGCCGCGGCGGCGTTGTCGGCAAGGGCGACCGCCACCTCGTACGGCGTCACGGCCGCCGAGAGAGCTATCGCGGTCCGCCAGATGGCGTGCTCGTTGACCGGTCCTTCGACATCGGGATAGGAGTCGACATCCGAAGCCGATAGCTTCATCTTTGGATCCGTCGGCGCGTCGGCGAATTCAGTGGACATGGGCGTACCTTACGCACTTCGTGGGGATGCCGTTTCTGGACGCCCGATCGCGGAGAAGGCTACACCTAAAGCGTACCTGCATTGGCGAGCCATTTGTCCACGGAATTTCCGGGGGCGGGTATCGTGGAGGGTAATTGAGCCCCTCCTTCCCCACCACCGTGCACCGGTACGGACCGCACCCGTCCCAGTTCGGCCATCTGAGCCTCCCGGCGTCGGAGCCTCCCCACCGCGCGGTGATCCTGTTGCACGGGGGGTTCTGGCACCGCCCCTGGGGCCTAGATCTGATGTTCGACGTCGCCGGCGACCTGTTGAGGCGAGGCCTGGCCGTGTGGAACCTGGAGTACCGCCGGGTCGGGGAGCCGGGCGGGGGCTGGCCGGGGACGTTCGACGACGTGCTTGCCGGGTTCGATGCGCTGGCCGGACTCCCCGAGGCGGCCGCACTGGACCTGTTTTCGATAGGGGCGGCCGGGCACTCTGCGGGCGGTCACCTGGCGCTCTGGCTGGCCGCGGAGCGGGGACCCAGGGCCGGGGGCGCTGCGGTTGTCACCGCGGCAGTGGGCCTGGCTGCCGTTCCCGACCTGCGTTATGCCTGGGAGTCCGGCACCGGCGATGGGGCCGTTGAGGCACTGCTCGGCGGACCGCCGCACGTGGTTGCCGAGCGGTACCGCTTCGCCTCCCCTGCCGAGCGCCTCCCGATCGGGGTCCGGCAGCTGCTCGTCCACGGGGAACGGGACCGGGTGGTGCCGCCCGGCCTGAGCAGGCGTTATGTCGCAGAGGCCAGGGCCTCCGGGGACCAAGCCGCAGTGCAGATCGTTCCGAAGACAGGGCACATGGATGTCATCAAACCGGCCGGTTCTTCGTGGCAATTCGCCGCCGGCTGGCTGCAAACGGTAAACACCGGACCGATTTGATGGGAAGATCGAAGGTATGACGCTCGCCGCCCAACTCGCCACTGCGTCGAGCTCCAGCCAGAATTTCGCAGACTTCGACGTCCCGGCGTCGATCTGGGTCTTCTTCACCGTGGGAATCACGACGCTTTTGTTGCTCGACCTCCTCCTGGTGCACCGCAAGCCGCACGTGATCACCTTCCGCGAAGCGGCTATCGAGAGCATCGTCTGGATCTCCATCGGCGTCAGCTTCACCGCGGTGATGTTCTGGTGGCAGGGGGGACAGGCGGCGGGGGAGTACATCGCCGGCTACCTCATCGAGAAGAGCCTTTCGGTGGACAACGTGTTTGTCTGGGCGGTGCTGTTCTCGTTCTTCGCCGTACCGGCGAAATACCAGTTCCGAGTGCTGTTCTTCGGCGTTTTCGGAGCACTGGTCCTGCGTGCGGTCTTCATCTTCGCCGGCGTGGCGCTGATCGAGCGCTTCGACTGGATCCTCTACGTCTTCGGCGCCTTCCTGGTTTTCACGGCGTTCAAGATTGCCCGGCACTCCGACAACGAGGTCCATCCGGAGCGCAACCCTGTCCTAAAGCTGGTCAGAAAGGTCATACCGACCACCACGGAGTACCACGGCCAGAAGCTGTTCACGATCGAGAACGGCCGCCGGATGGCCACCCCGCTGTTCACCGTGCTGGTGATGGTGGAGGCGACCGACGTGCTGTTCGCCGTCGACTCCGTCCCGGCGATCCTGGCGGTCAGCCGCGAGCCTTTCATCGTGCTGTCGTCCAACGCCTTCGCGATCATGGGCCTGCGGTCGCTCTACTTCCTGCTGGCCGGGATGGCCGACCGGTTCCGCTACCTGAACATCGGCCTGGGTGTGATATTGGGCTTCGTGGGCGTGAAGATGCTCATCTCAGGCTTCTACCACATGCCCGTTGCCATCTCGCTGGCGGTTATCGCTCTGGTTCTGGCGGTGACCATCGTCGCTTCCCTGAAAGCCGACAAGCGGGACGGGCCGTCGGCACCACAACCGGACGTGCCGGACGAAGAGTCCGATCTGCCCGCAACCTAGATAGTTCGGTGCGTGAGCTGGTGGTGCTCGGGACGGCCGGGCAGGTGCCCACCAGGGATCGCAACGTCAACGGCTACCTGCTTCGATGGGACGACGAGTCCCTGCTCTTCGACCCGGGCGAGGGGACCCAGCGCCAGATGCTGCTGGCCGGCGTCAAGGCGTCGTCGATCACCAGAATCTTCTTGACCCACTTTCACGGCGACCACTGCCTCGGCCTGCCCGGCGTGGTTCAGCGGCTTGCGCTCGACGGCGTGACCCGGCCGGTCGGCCTCTACTACCACGCCTCGGGGCACGGGTACCTGGAACGGCTGCTGGGATCGTCCGCCCACTTCAACCGCCCGCCGGTGGAGTTGCGGCCGGTGCAGGATCCCGGGATGGGCGATGCCGGGCCGCCGTTTTCGGTCACCGCCGGGCGGCTGGAGCACAACGTCCCTGTGTGGGGCTGGCGGATCGAGGAGCCGGACGGCCGCCGCATGCTTCCCGAACGGCTGGCCGAGTTCGGCATCGTCGGCCCCGCGATCGGAGAGCTCCAGCAGAACGGCTCGTTGACGGCGGGGGGCCGGACAGTGACCATGGAAGAGGTGAGCGAGGTCCGGCCGGGGCAGTCTTTTGCCTTCATCATGGACACCCGCATCTGTGACGCCGCAGTGGACCTGGCCCGGGGCGCCGACATGCTGGTCACGGAGTGCACCTATCTGAGCGACCAGGAGGAGCTGGCTGCGCGGTACGGCCACCTGACGGCAGCCCACGCGGCTACCATCGCCCAAAGGGCGGGGGCCCGGCTCCTGGTCTTGACGCACTATTCGCAGCGTTATGCCGACACGGCCCCCCTTCTGGCGGAGGCGCAGGCCATCTTCCCGGACACGGTTGCCGCCATGGATCTGCAGACCATCCCCGTACCGACCAGGCTCTGATTCGTTAAACCGACTCGCTCACCGAGCTCATGTGGAAGTCCCGAACCCTCAGCGGCGGCATCTTGGCGAAGGTGAAGTAGTCGCCCAGCTCACGGGCCAGGGTCGACTGCGACTCGCCGATTTCCGTGGTCTGCGCCAGCATGTCCAGCGGGCTCATGTTGAACCGGAAGTTGTTCACTGCGCCGGCCACCTTCCCGTCCTCGATCAGGAAAACTCCGTCCCGGGTCAGACCGGTCAGGAGCAGCGTCTGCGGGTCCACCTCCCGGATGTACCAGAGGCATGTCACCAGCAGGCCGCGTTTGGTCGAGGCGATCATCTCCTCCAGCGACGGCCCCTCGGCGGGCATGATCAGGTTCTCCATGAAGGGTTTGGCCTCCACACCCGCGGTCTTCGCCCAGTAGCGGGTGGTGATCATCCCGGTCAGCACCCCCTTGTCGATCCAGTCGATCCGGCCGGAGGTGAGGCCGTTGTCGAAAACCGACGAGTAGCTGCTCGACGACGTGGCCACCACGAACGGCGACACTTCGAACCCCGGCTCGGCCGGGTCGGAGTACAGGGAGATGCCGTCGGGGGCGATCGTCTCGCCCACCCGGTTGCCGCCGCCCGGCTTGCTGAACACGCTTCGTCCCTCGTCGGCGTCCCGGGCGGCGCTGCTCCAGTAGGCCTCGAGCACCAGGTCGGCGACGCACGAAGGCTCCAGGAGCACCTCGTAGCGGCCGGCCGGCAGAAGGACAGTGGTCTCCGACCACTCCAGCCGCTGCGCCAGCTTGCGCTCCATAGCCTCGACGTCGACGTCCTGGAAGGTAGTCGTCACCAGGCCGGCCCAGGTGGAGGCCTTGAAGTCCGGTGTCTTGGCGTTGATCTGGAACTTGCCCTCAGCGCCCGAGTGCCGGCGGCGAAGGCCGGTGGAGGTTGCCAGGTAGACGGTGCTCTGCTCGTGCTCGGCGAAGCCGAAGAGCAGATAGCCGCCATCCTCGGCCCGCTTGAAGGCGGCCGCCAGGTCGGGCGTCACCTTGGTGAACACTCCGATTCCGGTGGTCTCCGGTTCGGCGGCCCAGTCGGCAGGGACCCCGTCGCCCCCCAGCAGCGGCATCAGGTCCTCGGCCGGCGGTTTGCCCTCACACGCCTTCTCCGACTCCCGCACCAGCGATTCCAGCGTTTCGTCGGGGAAGTAGGTCCGGCCGACCGATCCCACCCGGCCGTCGATCACCGAAATCACGAACAGCTCCTGGGAGTCGGTGACCCCGTTGGTTGTCGTCGTGTTCAGGGCCCAGCGCAGGTTGGCCGACGAGTGGTGCCAGGCGATGGCTATGCACGCATCCGCCTTCGACAGTTCCAGCACCCGCTCGAGGGTCTCCTGCAACGTCATCTAGACTGCGCGCTCCTGAGCGGTGTTCAGCACGTTGACCCGGGAGAACATCGCCACCGGGGCGCCGTGGCTGACCGGCGCCACCTGGCCCGGCTGGCCCTTGCCGCAGTTGAACGCACCGCCGAGCACGTAGGTCGACGGTCCCCCGAGGCCGGCCATGCTGTTCCAGAAGTCGGTGGTGGTCGCCTGGTAGGCGACATCCTTCAGCTGCCCGTCCAGCCGTCCGTTGCGAATGCGCCAGAACTGCTGGCCGGTGAACTGGAAGTTGTAGCGCTGCATGTCGATGCTCCAGCTCTTGTCGCCGACGATGTAGATGCCGTTCTCGACGCCGCCGAGGAGGTCGCCCAGCGACACGTCATCGGCCCCCGCCTGCAGCGAGACGTTCGGCATCCTCTGCAGCGGAGCGTGGGATGCCGAGTCGGCGAAGGCGCAGCCGTTCGAGCGGCCGAAGCCCTCCTTGAGCGCCATCTGGCGGTTGAGCTGGTAGCCGACCAGCACGCCGTCGCGGATCAGGTCCCAGGTCTGCCCGGCGACGCCCTCGTCGTCGTACCCGACGGTCGCCAGCCCGTGCTCGACGGTCCGGTCCCCGGTCACGTGCATGAAGGGCGCCCCGTACTGAAGCTTGTTCAGCTTGTCGAGGGTCGCAAAAGAGGTCCCGGCGTAAGCCGCTTCGTAGCCCAGGGCCCGGTCGAGCTCGGTGGCGTGGCCGATCGACTCGTGGATGGTCAGCCACAGGTTGGACGGGTGGATCACCAGGTCGTAACGGCCCGGCTCCACCGACGGAGCCGA